>JALOLW010000544.1 GCA_025455795.1 Spirosomataceae bacterium | reverse complement strand
TCTCGAATTCTTTTTTGAATCTCTCTTTTTCCTTGCCAAAGCTCATCATGGTAGTTTTTGAGGGCTACATATAACTGTGCATTTCGCTCCAATTCATCCAAAAGATCGATGGCCGATATTGCATCATTGATGTTCATTTTCAATGCTTTGAACAAATCTCTTTCGTTGATCAACGGGTGTTTTGAAATCCAGTAATGGCGAAGAAATGTTGGAAATTTTTCAAGACCCACTGTGTCAATAATGCGTTGCCACTGCTCTTTTACGTGTGGTAAATCAGTGGTACTACAACGAGAAAAAAGAAAATTTTTGAGCAAATCTGAAATGGTCAATCGCTCGCCTCTGGAATTGAGGGTTTCAAAAACAGTATAGGCATTGACCTCATCTTCGACAACTATCTGGATAAATTTCAGTTTCTCGGCAATTTCCTTGTTCAAAAAATTAGCCATGCCTTCCCCGCTTGGCTTGTCTCCAAAATAATGACCGATTTTATCAACAAAAAAATGATAGCCTTTCCACAAAAGCGCGTCCGAATCTCTAAGTTTACGGGTGTTGATGGGCGTTCGAAAAATCATCAGATGAGATTGATAAAAGCCGTTATTGTTCTCGTTGAGTTCTAATTTAGCAGAATATGTCAGTGAACCTGGGTCTTTGTCGCCAAGAAATTTTTTGCTCAACAACAACATACGCTCTTCGTTTTCAGCCACTTCTACTTTCTGTTCAATCAGTGAGCGAATATGATGTAGCGTAGCCAATACAACCAATGAAAGCGTTACCAACCTTTGTTGCCCATCTATGACAGAATATGTCTTATTGCCTCGATTCTGAAAAACAACAGCCCCCATATAATGTACCGTATCGTAGCGAACAATCGTAAGGATGTCGTTCCATAAGTCTTCCCAGTGTTCTTTTTTCCATGAATAATCACGCTGGTAAAGAGGCACTTTATACAATTTTCCGTTGCCGATGATGTCACTAAAACTAACCGTACTCGTATTTAATAGCGTATCATTTGCCATTGTTACAATCAATTTTTTTGTCAAAAATAAGGTTTATTCGACAATAAACTACATTTCTCCGTATCCGCCACCGCCTGGGGTTTCGAGGCGGAGTTGGTCGCCTGATTGAACATCAAACGTACAAATTCCCGCTAACAATTCCTCATTTCCGTCGTCATGAATGAGCGTCTGACGGCCTATTTGACCAGCTTCGCCTCCTGCCAAACCGTACGGCGGCACGACTCGGTGCTGGGTGATGAGCGTCACGCGGAGATTGTCCAAAAAAGTAACGTGCCGCACCACGCCATCGCCACCGCGCCAGTGGCCCTCTCCCCCCGAACCCTGCCGCACCGAAAACTCTTCTAAGCGCACAGGATAGCGTCTTTCGAGTTCTTCGGGGTCGGTAATGCGTGTATTGGTCATGTTTTGATGCACCGCGCTGCGCCCGTGTGCGCCATTGCTCGCACCCGTACCACCGCAGATGGTTTCATAATACCCAAAAGGCGCGTGGCCGTCCGATTTACCAAACAAGAAGTTGTTCATCGTACCTTGACTACACGCCGCCAACTCCAACGCTTTGAGGAGCGCGTCGGTGAGGCGTTGGCTTACTTCGGTGTTGCCTCCCACCACGGCGGGACACTCGGCGGGGTCGTCGCTAAACTGCGGATGCAGGAAACTATCGTCGGGCAGGATGACTTTTACGCCCTGCATCAAGCCTTCGTTGAGCGGAATGTTTTGATTGACCAACAGCCGCAATACGTACAAAATCGCACTGTAAATGATGCTGACGTTGGCGTTGAGGTTGTGCGGATGTCTCGGCGACGAGCCTGTAAAATCAAAGGTTAGGGCTAATGGAGTGTGATTTTCATGGATTACAAATCCATGTTCCTGTTGGTCGGGAGCGAGCGTCGCACCGTTACAAGTCCCGACCAGCGGTTTAATATCAATTTTGACGCGAATCTCGTGGCCATCGTCCAGCGATTCGGTGGCCTCAAATACTTGATTTTGGTAGGCAATCAATGCCTTTTGTAACGCCTCAAACGCGCTGTTTTTCAGCAGTTTCATGTATTTATGAACCTTTGCCAAACCGTGTTGCGCGGCGAGCTGTTGGAGGGCTGCCTCGCCCGTGCGGAGAGAGGCAAGCGCGGCGGTGATGTCGGCGATGTTGTCGGTAAGGGAGCGAGTCGGATAGGTACTTTCGGTAAAAAGTTGGGTCATTGTGTCCCATTGAATTTCGCCGCCTTTGACCAAATACGTTGGCAAAATCACGACGCCCTCCTCGACCAAAGTGGTGGCATCGGGTGGCATGGAGCCAGGGGTTCGTCCGCCGATTTCGGCATGGTGAGCGCGGTTGATAACGTAGCCAATCAGCTCATTTTGAGGGGTAAACACCCCCGAAAGCAGCGTTACGTCGGGCAAGTGTGAGCCGCCGTAGCGCGGGTGATTGGTGATGACGACATCGCCTACTCCTATCGGGATTTTGTCACGCACGAGCCGCGCGCACACGCCCAAACTCCCCAAATGAACGGGGATGTGCGGCGCATTGACGAGCAGTTGAGCGTCGG
>JALOLW010000113.1 GCA_025455795.1 Spirosomataceae bacterium | reverse complement strand
CTCGGTAGCGGCTCGCCCTACGACCCCGACAACCGCCTCACGCAGTTTATGAAGGCCACGCTCGAAGCCAAAATGAAGAAAAAAGGCGCGATAATGCCCTCAAAACCAACCCTAAACAAAGAAGATGCTTCGCTGTTGGAGGCGTTTATGGAGTAGTTGAATCGGCAGTAAATATTTCTTTGATATTGATTTTGAAACCTTCGATGACTTCCGAAGTAAGCACGCCTTTGCGGAGCTTTTGAGTATTTCTTCTTTGGCAATCATTCTACGCCTTTTTTTAATCCCACGCAAATTTACATTATTCTGTGGTTTAACCTATTTTTGTGAATAACCGTCTCCGCTCTATGTTATTTTCTATAATTCGCCGCTTTTGTCAACTTTCCTTTTTCGCTTTCTTAGTTAGTTGCCAATCTTCCAACGACACTCAATTCCAACTGCTCGACCCCGACGATACGGGCGTGAATTTCAACAACTTTGTGGAAGAAGATGCTGACAACAACGTGCTGAAATACGGCTATTTTTACAACGGCGGCGGCGTAGCAGCGGGCGATTTTAACAACGATGGCCTTATTGACCTCTATTTTACGGGCAACATGGTAGCCGATAAACTCTACCTCAACCGCACCGATGAAAAAGCCCCCGCTGGGGGTTTGGGGGCTTCGAGGGAAGTCAAATTTGAAGACGTTACCGAAACAGCGGGCATCAAACACAACGGTTGGAAAACGGGCGTATCGCTCGTGGACATCAACAACGACGGCTGGCTCGACATCTATGTGTGCCGCTCGGGGGCCGAAGACCCCAATTTAAGGCGGAATTTGCTGTACATCAACAAAACCCCTCTTCTCGGCAAGGAGAGGACGGGTGAGGTTCAATTCGTCGAATCGGCCAAAGAATACGGCCTTGATGATGATTCTTATACCACCCAAGCGGCTTTTTTTGACTACGACAAAGACGGCGATTTGGATTGCTTCTTGCTCAATCACTCCATTCAAGAGTTTGCGGGGTTTAGCCCGTTGATTGCCAATTTTAGGCAGCAATCAGACGTGCGCTACGGCAGTAAACTGTTGAGAAATAATGGCTCCCCCACTGGGCGGTCAGACGGGTCTGGCGGGGGGGGCTTTACCGATGTATCCAAAGAGGCAGGATTGCTAAACAACGTCCTGAGTTTCGGTTTAGGGCTGAATGTCAGTGATTTTAACAACGACGGCTGGCTGGATTTGTACGTATCCAACGACTACAACGAAAACGACTACCTTTATCTCAATCAGCAAAATGGAACGTACCGAGAAGTAGTGCGCGAAGCCATGGGACACACGTCGTTTTACTCGATGGGTACCGATGCCGCCGACGTAAACAACGACGGCCTGACCGACATCGTAACGCTTGATATGCTCCCCGAACCCAACGACCGTATCAAACTCACCGCTGGCGACGACAACTACGACAAATACCAACGACTCCTACAAGCAGGGTTTCACCACCAAACCATGCGGAATATGTTGCATATCAACAGCCCCCAAACCAGCCCCTCAACCCCCAGAGGGGGCTTCGTCAAAGCCCCCTCTGGGGACGGTACGCCGCGCGGTTGGGGGGGGTTCTCCGAAATCGGTCAATTGGCGGGCATTTCCAACACCGACTGGTCGTGGGCGGCACTTCTGGCCGACTTCGACAATGATGGCTTCAAAGACTTGTTCATCACCAACGGCTACGCCCGCGACTATACCAACATGGAGTTTCTGAAATACTCGACCGACCTCCAAATCGAAGGACAGCAGGGGAGGGCAATGCCGACGCAGTTGGAAATCATCGAAAATATGCCCGCTATCAACCAGTCCAATTATATTTTCAAAAACAAAAATGGGCTGACCTTTGAGAAAAAAGTACAAGAATGGGGCTTCGACAAACCCAGTCAATCGAACGGGGCCGTGTATGCCGATTTGGACAACGACGGTGACTTAGATTTGGTGGTAAACAACATCAACGAGAAGGCGTTTATTTACCAGAATAGCCCCCCTGCCAATGAGGGAGTAAATAGTTTGCAGATTGCACTCAAAACGCCCAACGAGGCCCTAAAAATTGGCGCAAAAGTGAGCGTTTATTCGGGTAAAGTGGCTCAATACCAAGAGTTTCAACCCGCGCGTGGGTTTCAGTCGGCCATGTACGTGCCGCTGCATTTTGGTTTGGGGAAAAGTGCTAAAATTGATTCAATAAAAGTGCAGTGGACTGACGGTAAAGTGTCTATGTTGCGTAACCTCAACGCCAATCAACGCCTCGAAGTAAACTACCAAACTTCGCAACCTGCCGCAAACTCACCCGCTCCAACCGCCCCCTATTTCACAAATCACAAATCGCTCGGCGAACCGTCACAAATCACAAATCACAAATACCTAAATTCGAACGACTTCAAAATCCAACCCTTGCTACCGCAGATGCTTTCGGGTGAGCGCGTGGCTATGGCCAAAGGCGATATAAATGGCGATGGGCGCGAGGATGTGTACGTAGGAGGCGGGCGCGGGCAAGCGGGAGTATTGTATTTGCAAAATGCCAACGGCTTTACGCCTTCCAAACAGCCTGATTTTGAGAAAGATGCGGGATTTGAAGACGCGGCTGCCGCGTTTTTTGATGCCGATGGCGACCGCGATTTAGACCTTATCGTGGCCAGCAGTGGCTACTCCCTCAACCCCCAAGACCCGCTTTTAGCACCAAGATTGTATTTAAACAACCGAGGAAAATTTACCCCTCATTCGACACTTGCACCGCACGGGCGGCCCCGTCAAAACTCGACACTCAAAATCAACGCCTCTTGCGTGGCCACCGCCGACATTGATGCCGACGGCGACCAAGACCTTTTCATCGGGGCGCATTGCGTACCAAGACGTTATCCCGAAGCGCAGCAATCGGTTCTATTGGCAAACGACGGCAAAGGCAACTATTCACCCATTCGCTCATTCAATCATTCAGCATTGGTGACAGGCGCAGCGTTTACTGATTTCAACAACGACAAACGCCCCGATTTACTGCTCGTCGGTGAGTGGATGAAACCAACCGTTTACCTAAATCAAAACGGAAAACTAACTAAAAACGAGATAGTTACTCAATCACTCAACACCGCGCGGGCGGCCCCGTCAATCACTCAATCATTGACTCCTTCCGACCTCGACAACGACGGCGACGAGGATTTTGTCGTAGGTGGCTTGGGCCAAAATCACCAATTCAACATTACTTCCGACGGACATTTGAAACTCCATTACGGCGATTTTGGCGACAACGGCGGCGTAGTTCCGTTGCTGAGTATGATTAAAAACGGACAAGAATACCCCTACGCCAGTCGTGACGAAATGCTCGACCAAGTGCCGCTGTTGAAGAAGAAATACCCTGACTACGTGGGTTATTCTACGGCGACCATGAGCGAAATTTTGACTGATGAACTCACCAAAAAAGCCAAAACGCTCGAAGCAAAAGAGTACCGCACGGGCGTACTGTGGAACGACAAAGACAAACTCACTTTTGAGCCACTGCCCACCGAAGCGCAGTTTGCGCCCGTGTATGCGATAGCGGTTGTGGATGCCAACAACGACGGGAAAAAAGACCTTATTTTGGGTGGGAATGACACCCGCACCCGCGTCAGAATGGGCAAGATAGATGCCAACCGTGGGCAACTATTCCTCAATGGAGGCAATCGAAAGTTTACCTACATCCCCCAAAATCAATCGGGACTGCGATTAGAAGGTGATATAAGAGCGATGATTTATATCAACCCGCACGTAGTAGCAGTGACCCGAGAAGGGCAATTGTTTGATTTTCGGCGATAAAAAACGATATTGTGCCTGATTTTAAACACCTACAACCTACATGGACACGCAAGAAGAGAACCTGACGCCCGTTAAAGAGAAAAAAAAGGACAAAGTCAAGAAAGAGAAAAAAGCCAAAACAGGCCGTACCGTAGAAACGATGTACCGTTCTACGCTCACCAATCAACTGCAACTGAGCCAATTGGCCGACCAAAAAGCGAACTTGTTGGTGTCGGTCAATGCCATCATTATCTCCATCATGGCTTCTTTGATGCTGCAAGAACTGGGAGCGCGGCCTGCGTTGCTTTTGCCCACGGTGTTGCTCGTGGGGGTTTGCCTTACCACGATTACACTGGCACTTTGGGCCACCCGCCCCTCGGTGAATCCGCAGCCTATCCAAAACGACATCGAACCTACGCAGCAGATGGACCTGTTGTTTTTTGCCGACTACACCGCACTTTCCATGGATGAATACAAAGAAGTGATGCAGGGGGTCATTACGAAGGAGGCGGTAGTGCATGAAGTCATTCTCAAAAACATCTACGCACAAGGACAAGTGATGAAACGCAAATATCGCCTTATCAAAACCGCCTATACCGTTTTTATGATTGGTTTTCCGTTGGCCGTGGTGACGTACCTTGTGATGTTTTATTGGGCGGCTAATTGAGCCCTTTGATGACTACGGGCGGGCTAGCAGTGCTGGTAAAGATACTTTTGAGCGATTTGGGGTCGTCTATGGTTTTGTAAAAAGCATCCAAATACTTGACGGTACGCTTTACGTAGCCTTCTTTGAGTTGCGGGTTTTCTTCGTAAAGTGCGTAAATAGCGGGCTTGGCACGTCTAAAATTATCAAAAACTTCCTGAAAAACGGCGGGTGAATAGGTAAGCCCTCGGTACAGTCGCTGCCTGACCGATTCAAGATTCAGCTCTTCGGCAGGACGCGCGTATTTGGCTTCTACAATGCCCGAATGGTCAAAATCGTACGGTACGGCGATGATTCGGTCGTTTTTGGAAAACAATTTGATGTTGTGCAAAAACGGCACCGACCAGTCGGTATTGCCAATCATGTACTCAAACACCGCCACCGTGGCCATGTTTACCGAGTCTATCAAATAGGCAGGGACCTGTTTGCGATAGATGTTGGTAGCGCCAATTCGTTTGGCCAAAAAAGTTTCATTTTCCAACAAAAAGGCGGGGCGCGTCTCCGTTGCCCGTTTCCCCGCCGAATCTTCATAAGTCACTTGGGCGAGTCGGGCTTGAAAACTATGTTCTGTGAGCAGGTTGAACATCTGATACACCAAATACTCTTGAATAATGTACTCTTCATTTTGGCAATGGGTGACCAATTTGAGCAAATTTTGACGCTCAAAAATCGTATTTTTATCCTTTTTGTTGGGAATGTTGAGTAGGAGAGGAGGGAAGGTGCAGTTGGCCGTAGCACGCCTAAAATTTCCTCTCACTTTTACCCTAATTTTCATCGCTACTCTACTTTTCTTCTTGCGGTCGTACGAGATTTTGGCCCAGCGGTAGGGCGGTTTTTTGTTGCTTCGGTCGCGTAGCAGGGGTTTGAAATGGGTGGTAAGCGTAAAACGCAGTAGTTCGTCTTTTTTGAAAAGAGGTCCCAGTTTTGTTTTTTTCTTCGTAGAATCTTGCGTGACAACCTCTTGACCGATGCCTGACGAAATACTCATGTACAGCAGCAGTCCAAAACAAAGGATGATTTTATGGTTCATATTGGAGGGAAATTGATAGCAAAAGAATAAGCCAAAGGTACAAAAAATGATTTCTAATGTGATTCTAACTTCATCTTAATTTCGCTCTAAGACGGTGGCGGTACTTTTGCATCAAATCAGAACAATCAACTCGTTACTACCATGAAATCTTTCATCCAAATCTCAGCAATCGTACTTTTAGGAACAATGACAGCGTTGGCGCAAAATTCGCCTCACAACTATAAGCGTCCTGTAAACCAGCAGAATACGTTTGAAACTGCCGAAGTGAAAATCGAACAAACTTCTTCTGAGAAATACAAAGTTCAGCCTCTCAACGCCTCGGTGCATAATTACAAGCGGCAAGGAAGTGTGGACATGAGTACGGAGGCCAAATTTGCCTTTGCCGCGCCCAAAATCCAGCCGCCTGTTTTGAATCCGTTGTCGTCGCCAGGTCACTATAAGTTGCATTTTCAGCCTACTTCCTCAAACAACGAAGTGGCCGCCAAAAACACCAAGAAGCCTAACACTTCATCCGCAAAATAAAAACCGCTCTATCTGTCTGCTTTTGCCGCTTTCTGACTGTCCACACCATATAATAAACCCCGCAAAAATCTCTTTTGCGGGGTTTATTTCAATTACGAATAACGATTAACAAATAACCTCGGGCTGCCAACGCGGTGGCTTGCTACTTAGTACGGAATCCCCAGTTTTTTGTAGATAAAATGCAGCAACCAAGCAGGGCCAATCATCAAAAATTCAACGTCTTTGAGAAAAGAAGGCTTTTTGCCCTCCACTTTGTGTCCCCAAAACTGAATCACCCAGGCTATCACAAAAACCGCAATAGAAACCTGCCACAGCTTAAAATGAGAGGTTTCGATTTGTTGGGCCAAATACAGACAGCCGCACGCAAACAAGAAAAACCCAATCGAAAGTGTAAAAGAGAGCCGCAGATAATAAACCAGCGTAATGGCCAACACAATCATGGCGAGGTTGAGCGGGATGCTTTCCGTCACTTCGATAGGTAATTTAACACTGTACAATAACCCAATAACGCTGAATACAATTGAGGGTACACAAAACCAGTGTACGAGTTTGTTGGTGGGGTTTTGGTGGCTTTCGCCGTACTCATCAAGCAGACTTTGCATCGTTCTCATGTTAGGAATTGTTTAAGGTTTGACACGGCAAAGTTACAAAAAATCTTTGCATAGTACATTATTTTGACGCTTCCAATCTCAATCTAACGACAAAAAAGCCGCTCCTCAAATGAAGGGCGGCTTTCCAAACGCTTTCTTAACCTAAACTAAATTCTTTTTGATTTTTCAAAAATTGCTGCGAGCTTGTTATCACTCGTAGCACGACTGATGCTGACTCGTTAATAATAAAGCGATAAGTTCCAGTCGTGCCACGAGTCCCGTGCAATGTACTACCGTGTTTTTGGAAAAAGGTTACAAGACGATTCCAAAATCGGGCATCTTTTATGCTTATTGCGATTGATTGGCGCGGTTTCTCAAATCATCGGTGCTGGTGCTACGCTGACGCGCGGCCTTCACGTTTTGATTGCCAAAACGATACGTAAACGACACCCGCGCCTGACGGCTTTCCCAACGCGACATCACGCGGAAGTCTAAATCTTGGTATTTGACCGTTCCTGCAAAACGATTCAAGAAAAAGATGTCGTTGACTGTTAAGCGTAATGAGCCTTTTCTGTTCCAAAACGATTTTGCTACGCCCATGCTGATTTGTCCCTGCGCCCGTGCTTGGAGGAGGTTGTATTGCGTGGGGGAGTTCCAAAATCCGCTCAACTCTGCTGTGTAGCCCTTGGGCAGCGTGAAGTTGTTGTTTACAAAAACCGACGCTCCAAACTGACTCACATCCAAATCTGCTCCGTAGTAAAACGAGCGGAAGCGGTTGTAAAACGCACTAATGTTGCTTTGCATCATCCACCACTTTTGGATGGGCAGCGGCAAGCTCACTGTTAGATTATAGCTATCTTGGTGGTCGAGGTTTTCGGTCGTGATAAACGTCTTGTTTTCTGACGCGATTTGTTTTGGTATTTGATTGGCTATCACGTCGTTGATGCGGCTATATCCGAGCGAAGTCGAGAGAAAACCTTTGAAAACGTGCGTCACTTGGATAGAGTTGGTAATCTGCGGACGCAAGTTAGGATTGCCTTCTTGGAAAGTAAAAGGGTCCAAGAAAAACACAAATGGGTTCAAATCGCGGTAGTTGGGGCGGTCTATGCGGCGGCTGTACGACACGTTGAGGGTGTGACTCGAATCTAACTGCCGTGACAGAAACGCACTCGGAAACAGATTAATATAATCGCGTTCGACGATGTTGTTGAGCGTCACGGAGTTGCCGCGTGAGTGGGTATGCTCGGCGCGTAGGCCCAGTTGAAGACTCGTTTTTTTGTTGAGTTGAGTGCTGTAATTGCTGTAAGCGGCGTTGATGTTTTCGTCGTATTTGAAGCGATTGGAGCGTTTGGGGTCGAGTACCCATTGATTGTCCACGCCGAGTTCAAAGCGCATATCGTTGTCGGTACTCACCAAACTACTTTTCAATCCTGCCTCAAATTTCCCTTTTTTCAAGGGGTGAACATAATCCACTTTGGCGGCACTGATATTGATGACAGAAGGCATGATGTTACGGACCAACTCTCTATTGCTGAGGCGATTGTCGGGTGTGAAATAATCGGTAGAGAGTTCGTTGCTGGCATCACCGTTGAAGCGGGCATAGTCCACGTCGGCGGTGAGTTCGCGGCCTTTGCCGAGGTCACGCTTAAAATTGACATTGCCCGTCAAGTTGTTGAGTGCCATTTTGTTGTGAGCGTCGGTTGCAAATCGGCTCGTCAGTGTGCGGTTTCTGTCCAAAATATCGGTACTCGAAATCCCCGTCATCTCGAAATTGTTCACAAAACCCGTAGCCAATACGCCCAAAGTCGTTTTTTTGTTCAAAAAGAAGTCTATCCCAGTGCGAAAGTTGAGGTTTTGGGGCTTGCCCACTCGCGGACTGTTTTGGTCAAAGTACGTGATTTGGTCGCGGTAGGCGATAGTGCGGTCTATGTCTTGTGTATTGAACATGCGCCCGTGAAAACCGCTGATACTGCCAAAAGTGTTGTATTTGGCGTTGCGGTGGTTGAAGTTGAGCGAAGCGTTGAGTTTTTCATAGCGTCCGTAGCCCGCGCCAAGCGTGTAGCTGCCGTTGGTGCCAAAGTTTTTGTTCTTTTTCAGCACAATGTTAATGAGGCCAGAGTTGCCAGCAGCGTCGTATTTGGCGGGAGGTGTGCTGATAAGCTCAATTTTTTCGATGTTGTCGCTGGGCATAGATTGGAGCAAATTCATCAAATCCTGCATCGAAATTTGCTGCAGTTTTCCGTCCAACATCACCATTACTCCCTGACGGCCTTTGAACTGAATGCGGTCGTTTTGGCGGTCTATGGTCACACCAGGCGATTTTTCCAAGACTTCGAGTGCCGTGCCACCCGCCGATACGATGCTGTTTTCGACATTGACCACCATGCGGTCTATCTGCTGCTCTACAAATGGCTTTTTCTGAACGATTTTGACTTCGTTGAGATTTTGGCTCAATTCTGCTGCTTGTAGGGTGGGGATGTTGAGGGTGGTAGTGCCTTCGGCCAATTCAAAAGGAGCAGAGAATACTTTTTGGTATCCCATTTGCTGGGCGGCGACCAAAAAACGACCTTTGGCCGTGGTTTCGAGTTCGTAGTGGCCGCTTTCGCTCGTAATGCCTCCTTTGACAAGGGTAGAATCTTTGGCTTTGAGCAGCATCACCGTGGCAAACGAAATGCCTTTAGCAGATTTGTCTTGAACGTCGCCCGTGAGTTTGGTTTGGGCAATGGCAGGCGTACAGAGCAGCATCGCTGATGCCGCGAGGCTAATAAAAATTGTTTTCATGGCTGCAAAAATGAGCGACTTTGCGCCCAATGTCTTTTGTTTAAATTGGCTGTTTGAATTGACGGTTCAAAAGTATAGTAGTTTGCAATACAAGCTACCTTTCTTTACATAAGCGGTCTTAATTCATTGACGAACGGTTTTTAGTACCGAGGGCTGTGTTTTGCAGCCCTCGGTATTTGTTTTCTGGCTGCTTTGTTGCGAATAAGATGCACCAAAACGCCCGAAGGTTGCACAGAGTTGAAAGTTTTTTTAAAAGTAGTAAGATTACTACCTTTGTGTTCTTAAAAAAAAATCGTTCTCTGACAATTTTTGTGGTACGTATATTCAACCTCACCCTAAATCCCTCTCCTGTCAGGAGAGGGACTATGTACTGCCCCCTTCTCCTGGCAG
>JALOLW010000543.1 GCA_025455795.1 Spirosomataceae bacterium | reverse complement strand
CCGCTTTTGAGCAAGCTATGGGCTTCTTGCAACATTCGGTAGGTTTTGCCCACGCCCGCGCTCATGCCAATATAAATCTTGAACTTACCTCGTCTTGATTTTTTGATGAGGTCAAGAAAATGTTGGGCGGTTTTGTCTTTTTCTTCCATCAAAAAGAAAGCGATAAGGAAGTGGCGAGATATATGGGTGGTTTAAACCACCGCAAAACCCGACAATTCGCGGCGATAAGGCGCGTGAAAAGCCAGTACAATATCTTCTTTGGGAATGCCCGCATCAAGTAATAGCTGTGCGACGGGAATATCAGTCGTGTCTTGCTGTATCCAAATTTTGTCATTTTTGATGTCAAAATGGAATACACAATAATGCACTCTTTTGCGTTCTTCAAAGCCTAAACGGATGAGCTGATAGTGGTCGCCCGTTTCGTCCACAATCGTCTCATTTTCAATCTCAGGTGAATTGGCCAAACGTATATTTTTATATTTGGCCAGAATACCTTTAATCACCTTTCGGTAGTTTGTGAGTTTATCCATTTTGTAATTGATTGATTTACAGGATTTACAACTAAAATATTGATACCAATTTCTTCGCAAACCAACTGTGCAAAAGGCAATGCAAAAACTTCTTCGTACACGTCTTCTGTAATACCAACGTACAAAATACGCTCGGGGTCTTTGATTTTTAACGCTACCCGATAATCTACAAACTGCCCCACGGCCAAGTGAAAATCATAGACTTTTGATAAGCCAGCAAATGTTTTTACTTCAATCGCAACCTTCTGACTGTTGCGTTCTGCGGCCAAAATAGTTTCTGCGCCTAAATCTATCTCCATGTCAAAACCTCCAAGTTTGATGGGATAAGGGTCATGGGTAATGGCCCAACCATCGTTGATGAGGGCAGATTTGACGAGTTGATGAATAAGGTCTTTTGCCATTTGCTTTTTTACAAAGTTACGTTTTTTATCTCAAAAGGAAAGCGATAACGAAGTGGCGAGCAATTGATTTTGCCGAGTTGGCACAGCCCCAAAAATAGCATCTTTCGACGAAAACCCCCGCGCTTCAACGCGCCAAAGGGCGTTGTCAGAGAGGGCGTAGTCGAAGTTGAGCGAGTAGCCCCACGTCCAAAAACCATTGGGTGTATTGGTGCTGATTATCACGCCGTTGGCATCGCTGTAATACTCAGCCCGCGCCGCCAGAGCCGTTTTTTCGGACGTTTTGAGGCGGACTATCACAACGGGTGTGTACCACCAATTGTACTTACTGCTTTTCTTGGCCATTTGCTCTGCGCCAACGTCAAACCCAAACGTAATGCCGAGTTTTTCGGTGGCCTGAAAAATACCGTAAAAATTGTAAAAATAGCGCATTTGACGGGTGCTGTCGGGCTTGTCGTTTCCCACAAACGAACTGCTGTTGAGCGTCAATCGGACGGTGGGTTTGTACGTAATTTGGTGACCAAAAGCGGGGGTACTGTTGCCTGGCACGCGCTGAATGCGTTGCCAGCCGTTGAGCACTAAGCCACTGACCAACCACTTGCCATCATCGGTGGTGTAGGTAATTTTGGCCCCGCTTTCAAAATAGGGCGAGTTGTCGGCCATTAGGCTACGGGTCAAGTTCCAGCAGTCTTTGCCGACGGCACTCTCAAAACCAATGTGCGACGCAAAAATGCCCGCATCTATCCATAAATTATGTTTTTGGGAGATTTTCGCGCCCACGTTGGCCTCCAAAATATTTCTCAGTACGCCAGGTTCGGCGGCCAAGTTGGCGTTGGCGTACGTTCCTGTCATGAAAGCCACATTGCCACGCAATTGGCCGTTGTCGTAGGCCGCTTTGAGGTAGCCCAAGTTGAGATTTACCTCATGGTGTCGGTTGAAGGCATAGACAAAATTGGGGCGGGTGTTGTCTTGTGGACGGGCAAAATCGTACAAATAATAAACTTCTGCGTAGCCGCTAATCGTGAGCGGCGATTTGGTAGTTTCGATCTGTGCTTCTACCGCCAAACTGACGAGCAAAAGCACAAAAAAAAGAATTGATTTCATCTAATTTTTGGGAATACTTTGTTAATTGGACTTGACAACTTTATAGGATATCATGCCGTAAAGTTGTCAAATTTCATTTATCCAATGCCATGTTCAACTGTAAAACATTGACTTTGGCCGTGCCAAATAAGCCTAAAAGCGGCTCTTCTACGTGATTAAGAACGATTTTTTGTAAATCTTCGGGGTTTATTTTACGTGCTTCGGCTACCCGTTTTACTTGTACATTGGCCGCTTCGACCGAAATGTGCGGGTCGAGGCCGCTGCCACTGGCGGTGAGCAAGTCAGAAGGAATGTCGGTTTTTGACAAATACGGGTGATGTACCAAAAACGTGTCTAAACGCGCCTGAACTTGCGCCAAATGGTCGGGATTGGTAGTACCTTTGTTGCTACCCCCTGAGCCTGCGGCGTTGTAGTCCACCGCCGAGGGGCGCGACCAAAAATAACGCTGACTCGAAAAGCCCTGACCTACCAGCAGATGAACGCTACGGCCTTGGTGATTGACCACTACCCCTTGGCCTTTGGTGGGGGCAAGTTGGGC
>JALOLW010000542.1 GCA_025455795.1 Spirosomataceae bacterium | reverse complement strand
GAGGTCAATGCTGCCGACGGTAGCCGCGAAAAAAAGCCCGTGCGTTATTTGTTTGTCTTCGAAAAACGCGGTGGCAAATGGCTCATCGTGGAGCAGCACATATCGGCATTTCCAGTAAAATAGTTCTTTTAATCATAGGTTAGTAGTGCTTACTCAGTGCGCTTTTGGCGCACTGAATGTTTTTTCAAATAACCATTGATACCGCTTGTTTTGCCTACGAACAGCCATTATATTTGGCCACTCCCAATCGGCGAACTTAGTAAGTTGATTGGAAATTTATCAACTCATTGTAGATATGGTCGCTACTTCTTTAAAAACTACCGCCAAAGACACGCTGCTGATCATAGCGGGCATTTTGTGCGCGGGCATGGGGCTGAAAGGTTTTCTGCTATCGAGTCAGTTTATTGACGGAGGCGTAACGGGCGTTTCGATGCTGGTGGCTAACTTGTTCAAAATTCCGCTTGCGGTTTTGATTCCGTTGCTCAATCTGCCGTTTATTGTGCTGGGTTACAAACAAATAGGCCGCAGCTTTGCCATCAAAAGTACGTTGGCCATTGCGGGTTTAGCGGTATGTTTGGCAGTAGTTGATTATCCCGACGTAACCCCCGACCTACTGCTTACTGCCGTTTTTGGAGGGTTTTTTATCGGGGCAGGCATTGGCTTGGCCATGCGCGGCGGGGCTGTACTCGACGGCACCGAGGTCATGGCCGTGCTTATTACCCGCCGCACTTCGCTACTGCGCGTGGGCGATGTTATCTTGCTGATGAACATCGTAATTTTTGGCTCGGCGGCCTATTTTCTTAACATCGAAATAGCTTTGTATTCCATGCTCACCTACTTCGCCGCTTCCAAAACCATTGATTTTGTAGTACATGGCATCGAAGAATACACGGCTGTCATTATTGTATCTCAAAAGCACGAGGCCATTCACCAGATGATTTCCGAAGAATTGAAACTAGGCGTTACCGTTTTGAACAGCGACAAGGGCTACGGAAAACGGGGCGATAGCGGCACGCAGAAAGTGCTATATTCAGTCATTACTCGCTTGGAGGTGAGTGGCTTACGCGACGCCATTGCCGACATTGACCCCGATGCGTTTATTGTGCAACACAGTCTGGACGATGCCCGCGGTGGAATAGTCAAACAAAGAGCGTTGCATTGATAGACCCTAAAAAACACCTCTCAAAAAATACCAATTAACGACAATCATACCGCAAACAGACCCAAAGGTTAGGATTTAGACCGAAGCTCTTTGTACCTTTGCGGTATGATTTCGATTAACAATCTCTCGTACTACTTGGGCGACCGTGCGCTTTATGACAGCGCGTCGCTGCATATCAAGCCCAAAGACAAAATCGGCCTTATTGGTCTCAACGGAACGGGCAAGTCCACACTGCTGCACCTTATCGTGGGTAATTATCAGCCCGACGGTGGCAATATCTCCAAATCAGGGGATTGTAGCATTGGTTTCTTGAACCAAGATTTACTTTCGTACCAAACTGACGACTCCATTCTCTCGGTAGCGATGGAGGCGTTTGAGCGCGAAAACGAGCTGCAACGCCAAATGGACAAGATTCTCCACGAAATGGAGGTGAACTACCGTGACGCACTCGTGGATAAGCTCGCTCGCGTGCAAGAAGAGTTTGAGGCACTCGACGGCTACACCATTCAATCCAAAGCGGAAGAAATTTTGGAGGGTTTGGGCTTCTCTACCAATGACTTGCACAAGCCGCTGCGGGAGTTTTCGGGTGGGTGGCGTATGCGCGTGATGCTGGCCAAGTTGCTTTTACAAAAACCCGCCCTGCTCATGCTCGACGAGCCTACCAACCACTTGGATTTGCCTTCGATTCAGTGGGTAGAAAAATACGTGCAGAGCTACGAAAACGCGGTCATTGTGGTCAGCCACGACCGCGAGTTTCTGGACAATGTCTGCAACACGATTGTAGAAGTAAGCGGCCAAAAACTCAATTATTACGGGGGCAATTACTCGTTTTTTGTGGAAGAAAAAGCCCTCAGAAACGAGATTCAGCGGGGTGCTTACGAAAACCAACAGGCCAAAATTCGACAAACGGAGCGATTTATTGAGCGTTTTAAGGCCAAAGCCACCAAAGCCAAACAAGCCCAAAGCCGCGTCAAGCAGCTTGCGCGCATGGACCGCGTAGAAGCAGTGGTGGACGAAAACGTGCGCGTTCACTTCAAGTTTCAGTTTACGACCCAACCAGGCCGCCACGTGCTGCAACTCGAAGACGTGTCCAAAGCCTATCCCGATAAGCCTATTCTCAAAGACAGCACGATTGCGATGGAGCGCGGCGACAAAATCGCCCTCATCGGGGCCAATGGCAAGGGGAAATCCACGCTACTCCGCATTATTGCGGGGACTGAGCCGATTGACGGCGTGCGGCGTTTGGGGCATAATGTGATTTTTACGTTTTATGCCCAGCACCAGTTGGAGTCGCTCAACGTGGAGCATACCATTTTGGAAGAACTCAAATACGCCAATCCTACCAAAACCGAAACCGAGTGTCGGACGATTTTGGGCTGCTTTTTGTTCACGGGCGAAGATGTCTTCAAA
>JALOLW010000112.1 GCA_025455795.1 Spirosomataceae bacterium | reverse complement strand
ACAAATACTTGCACTTGATTTTCACCTGCGAACCACACGACATGTCAAAGCCCGCTATCCATTTGAGGTGACCTGCGGGACAGCTCATACCCGAAGCAAAAGCGCCACCATTGAGCACCGCATTGTCGGTAAAATTAATATCTGTTCCCGCTACAATGTCTTTGAGCAACACAAACACGATTTCGTCATCTTGGGTAAAGCCTCCGTTGGCGTCGTCAGAGGCATTGTAGGCTACGATGGCCACGTCGCCCGCCGCCAATGTCGTAGGACTTGCCGTAGTGGTGACCGTAAGGGTGGCAGCGTTGGATGTTACCCCCGACGGGCATCCTCCCAAAATACAACGATATTGACGGCCATTGAGGCCATTGGCATTGGAAATTACGAGGGTTTTGGTAGTGGCCCCGCTGTAAACTCCCCCATTAGATATGTCACTGAATGTCATACCATTGTCGGTCGAAATTTGCCATTGATAGGTCAAACCACTCCCTCTTGCAATGACCGTAAAACCCGCCCCACAACTGCTACACGTACTCATGTTGGTTGGTTGTAAAATAAACCGATTGACGGTGAGTTTGGCGGCATTGGTCGCGACAGTAGCGACAGCATTGGTGATGTTGCATCGGTACAAGTACCCGTCCAATCCTGTTACATTATTGATGTTGAGGGTAGCCGAAGTCGCGCCCGAATAAAGCGTTCCGTTGCTAACATTGGTATAATTGACACCACCGTCGGTCGAAACACGCCACTGGTAGCTGACGGCATTTTGGGCGACAACAGAAAAACTGGCCGACAATCCCGTACAGGCGGTTTGGTTGGTAGGTTGGGTGGTAATGCTGGGGGCTGTTGAAGAACAAGAAAATGTACAGCCAAAAGACGCAAAATTATAGACCCCTGCAGCAGTAGCGTCTTGGTTGTAAGTCCAGTTGGTGCTACTTGTCATGGCCGAGCGCATCCCGCTTGCCGAGGTGGTGGTATTGAAGCAGTTGAAGCGGGCATTTCTTCGGGAATTAATGTCGGTCAGTGAAGCAGCAGGTATCACCAACGACGCATTGGTCAATGCTGCTGGTAGCATAGACTGAGATGAAGTAAAAGTACAGGCATCCAAATCGCTATCCCAAGCCACTTGTAGCGTAGCAGCCGCAATCAAAGTGGGGCTTGTGATAACGCCCGTCGTAGTATTGACATTAGTGCTTTGAAAAGCAAACACTTGGTCATTGGCCGAAGCAATACTCACATACTGGGCGGGCGTAGTGCTGCCTGCAGTTTTATATATCCCCGCGACTGTTCCTGTACTCGCCAGAGGGGCGGTAGAGAGGTATTTCGTTTTGAGCCATACCAGCGTTCCGCAGGTCATGTTTTGGGAAGCTGTCCATCGGATGATACCATCGCTCACCGCCCCAGTACTCGCCCCACAGGGGTTGGCGGTTTGGAATTGATTGGCATTGGTCCACCCAAAATCTGTAAAAAAAATCACCGTATTGGCAGTAATGTCGCGGAGTAACACAAAGGCAATTTGGTCGTCGTTGGTGGCACCGTTTGTGGCATCGTCGTAGCTGTTCCATCCTACAAAAGCGATGTCACCAGCGGCAAGGGTTGTTTGAGCTTGGACAAAAGAGGTTTTGCCACAAATAAAAAATAATAGGACTGCCAAAAGCAGCCCGCGCGAAGCGAGAAGTGTTTTCATAACAGAGATTAACGAATAAAATGTGCTGAATGGAAAATCTTACATTAAAAGTAAAAAAGAGGATAATTCTATCCAAAAAGTATCCAAAAAATTGCCTATCAGTTATTTCAAAAAAATAAGCGTCACAAATTTTGCGACGCTCACTTGAAATATTCCAATCAAAAGTTACCCTATCAAAGCCCGTCAATCCACCGCTCTATCAATGCCACGCCTTCGTGGTGGATGCTCACGCGGCCTACTTCGGGCATCATGATACCCGGATGCACGGAGTTCATGCGGTAGGTCAATATCGAAGCCTTGCCTTTGCCTGGATTGACATCAAACTTAAACGACCCCGCCCCGATACCCGCCGCCACGGGCGACTTCATCACGCCCCAATGAAACGGGTTGTTTTCTTCGTAGTTGAGGTATAATCCCGACGTAGAAGCAGGGCCGTCGGGGTTGTGGCAATGTCCGCAGTTGACGTCCAAGTACGACCGCGCGCGCGCATTAAGCGAGGCTTGCGCATCATTCATACTTACGAGTGACTTTATTTTGGCAATGTCTGTCGCGTTGGCTTTGAGATAACCCATTTTTATCCAGCGCGTTAGCTGATTTTCTTTGCCATCTTCGTAAGCAATGGCGTGATTGAGTTGCTTGATTTTGGGGCCAATTGGCACAAAGGCATCTTTCTGGTTGTGACAGCTTTTGCACTGATTTTTGTTGGGCATCGCATAGTTGATTTGGTGCGCTTTGCCTTGTTCGTCTTTCCAAGTCACTGGAATTGTTTCTCCCGTGACTTTGTAGGTCGCTTCGGTTTGGGTGTCGTTCCAGCGGTATGGATAGGCTTTCCATTGGCCTTTGTCTTTGACCAATAGGCGCGTTTCCAAAATGCGTTTTGCGCCTTCGGGACGGGCAAAATCTTCGGGATAATAGAAGTTTTTGACCAAAATCGTCTGGTCGGGAAAATGGAGCGTTTCGTTGGGCTTTGATACGTCAAAAGTCGCGGGTGTGCCTTCGGGCATCCACACAAAGCGTTTTTTGAACGAATAATCGCTGAACAACGTCGCCGCAGGTTCGTACAGTAGCACCTTGTCGTTGGGTTGCAACTGTTTCATTTCTCCTTTGAAAAAGCCATATTCGGACAGTTTTTTCAACGGAAATTTCCCGAAGTCCACCTGCGACGGATGCACCGACGCTGCGTTTGGTACAAAACAAGCATACAACACCATCGACAAAAAGGCAGCGGCTGCGAGAGAGGATATTTTGGTGTTTAAGGACATACTTTCTAAATGAAGGAGAATATGAGAAAGAGGAGTCATTAAAAAAAAGAACAATATGCCTTGAAATTAGGCTTCTGAAATCACTTCGGCTTCGATTTATGCTTCCGATACTTCCAAGGTCGCCAATGTTTTTTTTCCTCCTCAGCATTTGTTTTTTGTGATTTTACTGAAGAAGGCTGGTTATCTGGTTTTTGAGCAGTATTTTGATGAGTGTTTGGTTGCTGATTTGATTTTTGAACAGGTTTTTGCGAGGGCAATTTCGCTTTTTGGGCTGCCTGCGACATCCTAACCGACGGGTATTGAATCGGCGAATTATCTTCTGAAGGAAACGGATGTTCTGCTACCTGCGGAATTTGCTGTCCAATCAGCTTCTGAATATCACGCAAAAACTCGCGTTCCTCCCCGTCACAAAACGCAATCGCAATGCCCGAAGCACCCGCCCGACCTGTTCGACCGATACGGTGAACGTAGGTTTCAGGAATATTGGGTAATTCATAGTTGATTACGTGTGACAACTCTTCAACATCAATGCCGCGTGCCGCAATATCCGTCGCTACTAAAATACGCAACTCTTTCGATTTAAAAGCAATCAACGCGCGTTGCCGTGCCTGTTGCGATTTGTTGCCATGAATCGCTTCTGCCGCTATTTGCGATTTTTCTAAGTCTTGTACCAGCCGATTTGCCCCGTGTTTTGTCCGCGTAAAGACCAAAACTGATTTCAGGCTTTGGTCGTTGAGTAAATGTACCAACAATTTTTTCTTGTTTTCTTTATCCACAAAGTAAACCGATTGTTGCACCGTTTCTGCTGTTGAAGAAATCGGCGTTACTTCCACTTTCACTGGATTGTTCAAAATCGTTGCTGCCAAACTCAAAATATCAGGCGCCATTGTCGCCGAAAAAAACAGCGATTGGCGAGATTTTGGCAGTTTAGCAATCACCTTCTTCACGTCGTTCAAAAAACCCATATCGAGCATTCGGTCAGCTTCGTCGAGGACAAAATGCGCCACATCGTTGAGTTGAATAAAACCTTGTTGCATCAAATCGAGCAAACGACCGGGAGTCGCCACCAAAATATCAGTGCCAGCACGCAAAGCATCGGTCTGCGGCGTTTGACCTACGCCTCCAAAAATCACCAAATGCCGCAATGGCAAATGTTGTCCATAAACTTCAAAACTTTCTTTTATCTGCAAGGCCAACTCGCGGGTCGGCGTAAGAATCAAAGCGCGAATCGGGCGTTTTCCAGCTCTTTGCGACGGTTTTTCGGCTAAAATGTGCAGCATTGGCAAAGCAAAGGCTGCGGTTTTGCCTGTACCCGTTTGGGCGCAACCCAAAACATCGTTACCCGCTAAAATGTGAGGAATAGCTTTTGCTTGAATGGGAGTTGGGGTGTGGTAGCCTTCGCTGTCGAGGGCTTTTAGAATGGGCTTGGATAGCCCGAGTGTGTCAAATGTCATTTATAGTATAGGTGATTGAGAGGTATTCGTCATTTTTTAAATACATGATTAAAGTCGCCATTACAGCGGTGAGAGAACGGTTCGCCGCGCGACGATAAAACGGATAACGCTCCCCTTACTTCCCCACTGCTCCTACGTCGGTTTTGACGTTGACGGTGCAGTTGTTAAAGTTCTGAACATCGTTAAAAACCTCAATTTTCGAGATTTCACCGCTCGCAGGAATCAAAAATCGCGAAAAACGCAAGTCTGACTGCTTTTCCTTGACGCAAATGTTCATCGGATTTTTGGTGGGGTCTTTGCCTTTCGTTTCGTCAATGATGCCATCGTACAGCACATCTTGTGACTTGAAACACTTGGCCGCCACGAGTTTGCCCATGTCTTTGGTCAAGTCTGGCACGCCCATCGTGCGCTCGAAAGTATTGTCATGCACCGATACGTTGGTGGTGAATGGCGACCACCCAGGGTGCGTAGGAATGGGCAAATCGGTGATGTGATAACTCGCAATCGCTATCGAATAGGTCTTGTGGTTGATGAGCTTGTTATTAAAAATCTCCACGTCGTTGCCCGCCAAAATCACAATCCCACTTCCGGGTGGAATCATCGTGACGGCATTGCCGTTGGGGCCACCGATAGGCACGGCAAAATTGTCGTGGTTGTTTTCTTTGATGGTATTGTTGTAAACCTTGGTCCGCGACCCAAACGCTTTGGGAAGTCCCGGCAGGTTGAACACCAAAATTCCGCCCGTGTTGTTTTCGGTGATGTTGTTATAGACTTCGGCGTTGTCAGAGTTTTCGATTTCGATGCCCGCCACGTTTTCAAACACGTAGTTGTCGCGCACAATGATATTTTCCGATTGACCCACGTAAATGCCCGCGTCGCGCGAGTGCGAGACTTCGCATTTTTCGACCAGCACGTTTTTACACTGTACGGGATAGATGCCATACGTGCCGTTTTTGGCTAAATCTTGGTGCGTCCAAGTGGTATTGACCGCCCGAAAGGTGATGTCGTTGCAGTGTTGGGTTTTGATGCAATCGCCGGGGGCATCCATCACAGTGAAGTCTTGGAGTGTCACGCCGTCGCCCGCGATTTTCATGCCTTCGCCGCCCGTTTTGATGTTTTTGAACGACAGCACCGTATTGTACATACCCGCGCCTTTGATGGTGACTTTGTTTACTTTGTCCAAAATCAACTGCGTGTTCATGTCATAAAGCCCCTCGGCGATTTCGATGGTTTCGCCTTCTTTGGCTTCGATAAACCGCTCCACGAGGGCTTCTATCTGCTCAGGCGTGGCTTTGGGCAATGCCGACACGTCCATTTTGTCTTTGGTAGCGGGCGTACTACACGCTGATAGCCAAAGTGCTATTGCCCCAACGACGGTAAAGGCCGCGAATCGGGATGCTGTCGAAATGATTTTTGGAAAATTCATATCAAAAAGGTTTCTGGTTTTTTGACAAAAATATAAGATTATTTGGAAAAAACCACTGTCCTTCTATCAATAAAACGGGAGATTGAATACCGTGATTTATAAATTTTCTTCTATTTTTAATTTTACCGCCAAGACGCAAGGACGCTAAGAATGAATACAAAAAACATAGTGCCTTTGCGCCTTAGCGGTTCAACATACATGAAATAACACTTTCAAAACACTGTATTTACCTCTCATAAACCAAAAACGAATAAGCGTAGGCGTGGTGAGCGTCGGCGGGGAACGCATCTTGACTGACGAGTTGAAAGTCGGTCGTCGAAAACGCAGGGAAGTGCGCGTCTCCCTCAAAAACACCATGAACCACCGTCAAGTGGATGCAGTGGGCTTGGGGAAGGACTTGGCGAAAAATCTCTTCGCCGCCGATCACAAAAACTTCTTCCTCACCCGCACAAAGCGCGAGTGCTTCGTCCAAACTCCCCACCCGCACAAAGCCCTCATCCATCGGGAAATCGGGCTGCCGGGTGACGACATAGTTGCCCACCGACGACGATAGGCGGTCGGGCGTGTCGTAGCTTTTGCGGCCCATGATCATTTTACGACCCGTCGTTACTTTAAAAAAATTGTCCCAATCGTTGGGCAAGTGCGGCCAGGGCAAGCGGCCTTTGTTGCCAATCACCCGATTTTCGGACATGGCGGCAATAAGGGAAATTTTCATTCGCTATTATTATTTTTGACACAGAGTTTTACAGAGGAATCATAGAGAACCACAGCGTTTAGTAGCTACTATTCAACCAAAATATAGTGCTAATTTTAACTCAAAAATATTCAATAGTAACACTTTTAATGTTAAAATAGTGTATAAATATTCAAGGAAGTTGTTGAATTTGTAAAACAACTTTGGGGGGTGTTTGGCATAAAATTACGCAAAAATTGTACTTTATCAATTTTGTATTTGGCGATTCATTGTACTATTCCGAACTTTGCGGCGGTTTCACCAACAAATTTTTGCCATGAACGTAACTAAAATGTTCAACAACTTCACACAATCATTGCCCAAGTACACGCAAGTTTTCGAAGCGTTGGTCAGAATGGGGCAGCCTTTTGGCGGGCGTATGTTCTAAACGTCATTTCAACAACAACACGCGCGTGCTGAGTTGGGTATTGTCTATCGTCAAAGTCAAAAAATAAAGACCGTTGGACAGCCCCGACGTCCGCAGTTGTTTGGTTTGATTTCCGCGCGTCACGTTGATAGTTTCTTGGTGACAAATCCTGCCCGTAAGGTCTATGAGCTGCACTTGGGCAGAACCAGTTCGGGGGCTATCAAAAGCATATTCACACTCCGCCGAGAAAGGATTCGGTTTGACAGAGAACGTATTGATGAGCGTGGGCTGAATAACGGAGGCCAACGTGCCAAAATCAAATTTACACAAATACACCTCCCGCCCGCGCAGCACGATGGTCTGTTGCCAATTTCGGTGCTGCACCGTCACTTCGGTCATTTGGGTATCAGAGGTAGCGTAGGGGTTTTGGGCCGCGATGAGGATTTCGTTGCCCTTGACGACCCCGCGCCAAATCGGCGTTTTACTTTTCGACGACTCAAGCGCTGGTTGTGGAATGACGAGTTGGTAGTCGCCCGTAAAAAAGTCTTTGAACTGCGACAGCCGATACAGACCGTGGATAAAATGCTCATACACAGCGTAGTTGTCCTGCCGACTTTCCACGGGGCCTTCCCAAAGCCATAGCCCTTTGGCCCCCGAAAAAAACGGAAAGATGGCCGTAGCCTCCGCCACAAACGACGGCACAAACGGAATGGTAGGATTGAAAGCGTCGTGGTAGCGCAGCCATACGTAGGGAATCACGGGCTTGTCGGACCAAGCGCGGTTGGCCTCAATCACAAACAACAAATACGCCAAATAATCTCTGCCGAGGGGATTGGTGTTGTAGTCATAATAATAGTAGCAAGAAGGCGTGAGCAAGTCCATATTTTTGTAAAACGCCCCGCCTACGTTGCCCGTGAGCGTATCGCGCATGATGTGGAGCATCGCGTTGGGGTCGCTACTCCAATCTTTCCAAGTGGTGAGTCCCATCGCCAGCCGATTGTTGAAGTTGCCGCGTACAACGGCATCGCTGTAACTTCCGATTTTGGTCGTGCCGACGTTTTGTGCCTTCAAATAGTCAACGGGAGTGGCGTACAGCCGCTGCATATCGCGTTTGTATCGTTCCAAAAACTGCGCGTCTGACAGGCTTCGTAAGTTGGCAGGGACGCGGGGATTGTTTTTGATGCCCAAAATCTCGCGGTCGGTATCGTGAATACGCTCAATATCAAGGGCAATGATGTCGTACTGCGGGCGACTGCTCCCGCGCGAATCGTTAAAAGTATTGGCCAAACCTCTTAATTGGGTATCCCAGGTGCTGCGGTACAAATTAAGATCGTTGTTCCAAGGGCTTTCCAAATTACGTTCGGCCCACGGCTGCGTGTTGGCGTCGGTGGCCACGTGGTACCAAGTCACCGCCCGTTGCGCAACGGGGAGCGTAGCCCCCTCACTGCCCGAGAAAGTAGCCAAATGACTAAAACCACGTTTGAGTGGACTCGACTGTGTATCGCCAAACCGTGGCCCTTCGTAAATAATCGAAAAAGGAAGCGAAAACTCGGGAAATTTTTCCCACTCAATCGCGTTATTACGCTGTACAGGAGTCCATTGAAGTGCCGTATTGCAGGTCTGCGCCATGCCCACGTAGCACAGTACCAAGAAAATAACCGAGCAGGCAAGTTGTTTCATGTCTGATAAAGTCGTAATTTTGAACCGCAAATCTAACCCAGAACTAAACGCTATGAAAAGATTAACGCATTTTTGTAGTTTTCTGTTTGTGATTTTTTTGATGAGCTGTGAGCGCACAGGCCAAGAAAATCCCACGCCTGATAGTACCACCAAAAACGTGCTTGTCACTAATCCGTGGAAACTCGAAAAAATCACAGATGCCAACGGCAACACCATCAACCCCGATTTGTTGCCTGCCGAAGGGAAAGCCTTCTTTGGGGTCAATATTCAATTCAAAGAAGACAAGACCGTGCGGGCCATAGACCCCGTGGCGCGTCAAGTAGTCAACGGCGGTGTGTGGGATTTGTTGGATGGCAACAAAACCTTGGACATTGACTTAGGGGCCAATTTCAAAGGAAAATACCCTATCAATGCCCTCGAACGTTCGCGCATGAGCCTTCGTAACACGATGGTTTTCAACGGATTGAAGTTTGACGTAAACTTAGAATTAGTACCTGCTCTGTAAATGCAATCCACGACTTTGCGTTTTGAGACGCAGCCCAATTTTTTCATTACCGCCGACGGGTGGGGAAGTCCAGCTTCCCCACCCGTTTTGTTGTTGCACGGAGGCGGACAAACGCGCCACTCCTGGGGCGACACGGCACGATTTCTGGCCCAAAACGGCTGGTACGCCATCGCTTACGACGCACGCGGCCACGGTGACAGCGATTGGGACGAGGAGGCCAACTATTTGGCCGACGCACTTGTGGGCGATCTGCGGGCGATTGTGGCGCAGTTGAACACCAAACCTGCCCTTATCGGGGCTTCGATGGGCGGCATCACGTCGCTGATTTTGGAAGGCGAAAGCCCGCAACCGCTGGCCTCGGCGGTGGTGCTGGTGGATATTGCCCCCAAACCCGAACAAAAAGGCATTGAGCGGATTTTTGCTTTTATGAGTTCGCATTTGGAAAGCGGCTTTGCCTCGCTCGAAGAAGCGGCGGCGGCGGTAGCAGCTTATTTGCCCCACCGCACACAGCCTACGGATTTGTCACGTTTGGAAAAAAACCTTCGTTTTCGCCACGGTCGTTATTATTGGCATTGGGACCCCACAATGCTCAAAATGTGGAAAAACACCACGCCCGACCAGCAAATCAGGCATGAAGAAAGGCTGTATCGTGCCCACGCTCATCGTGCGCGGAGGCATCAGCGACGTGGTGAGTGAGCGCGTCATGGCGGAGTTTATGGATACTGTCCCGCAGGTACGGAGCGTCACGGTTTCGGGCGCGGGGCATATGGTAGCGGGTGACTCCAACCACGCTTTCACCAAAGCCGTCATGGCGTTTTTGGAAGAGGTATATCCTGCGGCTATTTCATCCGATACTTCCCAACAATCGGGTAATGATCGGAATATTTAACTTCTCGTAAGGTCTGGAAATCAACAACTTCAAAGGTTTTTTGGTCGTAGAACTGCTGGTCAATCCGAATCAGTTTGGGCATATTTTGGTACGTAAAACCAAACCCCCGCCCTGCGGTTTCAAAAGCATTGGCAAGACGCTTGGTCATCTGCCCGTAGCTATAGCTGTACGGAGTTTCGTTGAAATCCCCACAAACCAGCACTGGATACGGGCTTTGGTCAATCCAATCGGTCAATAAATGAACTTCTTCTTCGTGGTGGATAAAACCCCGTTTGAGTTTGCCCGCTATTTTTCGTACCTCCGACTTCCCCTGCCCGTAGTCCTTGTCTTGATAGGCTTCTCGCACGCCCCCGAAGCGCACAATCATTGAGCGTAGGTGGACGTTGATGACCCGAATCGTGTCTTTTTTGACCACAATATCGGCGTACAACGCCCCGTTGGTATCACCCCCAAACACCTCATATTCAGAATGAATGATAGGGTATTTGGAGAAAATAACCATGCCCATGAAGTTGTTGTTACTGCGACTGTAAGGCGGACGCAAAGTAGCATAATACGGATAGCCTGCTTGTTGGAATTGTTCAATCGAATTGAAAGTTTCGCTTTTTTGACGATTGTAAAACTCTTGAAAACACTTGATATCGGCGTCGGTGTTTTTGGCCCAATCCAAAATATTAAGGGCGTTTTGTCGGTTTTTATTCTCCAAATAATTGAGCATATCAAAGCCCATCGTATTGTAACTCAGTACCGTCAGATTGTGAGCGTCTTCATTGGCATCCGACGAAGCGAAAACCTGAAACGTCCGCGCCCAAAACGGAAAACTTAACCCAATAGCCATCAATGCCAACCAATGGGGGCGTTTGGACAAGAGCGAAATCACAAAAAACAAAGCGTGAATCGCCACCAAAGCGGGCAGGCTCATCATCAAAAAACCAGCCGCCCAATGCCCCGAAAAAGCAAAGAAAGTGAGCGCGTAAACGAGCAACGTAAAAGCAAAAAATAGCCGATAGAGGACAGAAAAAAGATATTTCATACGAAGACTCGGGTAAGAAAATACAAGTTTATCGAAAAAGTCTGAAATTAGAGGTTGATTTACCCTACTTCTGATACCTCCTAAACCTTTTTACTGATGCTACGTTTTGCTTTACTCCTGATTTTGTGCGGGTTAGAGGTTTCGGCCCAGACCGTACTTTTACCTCAAAATACGACTTGGAAGTACAAAGCCGATGGCACAGACCAAGGCACCGCTTGGCGAAGCCCATCCTTCAACGACAACAGTTGGAACAGCGGCACGACCGAAATGGGTTTTGGCGACAGCGACGAAAATACGGTCATCGGCAGTGCCTCCAACGGATACATTACGTTTTATTTCCGAAAAAAAATTGCCATCAACAACCCCGCCCAATTCTGCACCATTGACCTGCGGCTTTGGCGCGACGACGGCGCGGTGGTTTATATCAACAATACCGAAGTTTGGCGGTCCAATATGCCGTCAGGTACTATCAACTACCTTACGACTGCCGCTGGCACCGCTTCCGACGATGGCAATACAATGCAAACGCTCGCGCTTCCCACGTCGTATTTTGTGAATGACACCAACACCATCGCCGTCGAAATCCACCAAGCTGC
>JALOLW010000541.1 GCA_025455795.1 Spirosomataceae bacterium | reverse complement strand
CAACACCTGTTCGCGCAGCAAAATGCGGCTGTTCCAATTGTAATGAGCGTTTATGATATGACAAAACCATTCATAGACTTTGGGCAGCGACGCCACGCTCGGCATAACTATCAATTGTTGGTTGAAATGATGGTTGTACTCAAAAAGTTCTTCTAAAAAGGCTTTCATTTTTGTTTTAGAGCTAGGTCAATAAGGGATTGAAGTACGCCGATGATTTTAGGTAAATCGTTGATATAGAAAATGGTAGGGTCGAGCCATGCGGTTTTACCCTCCATTTGTAAAAACTGCCATGCCAATCCAAAACTTACTGCACCATAAATGGTTTTGATACTTCTATTTTGCTGTCCGTTATAGAGTTGTGCGGCGTACATTTCGGCTACACACTGTGGTACACCCACATCCAAATTATCGTTTTTGGCCTCCACTATACTGAAAATAGGGGCAGAAATACTAAACGAGTTGGGTTCTAAGCTTAGTAAATAATCGCATCGCCCATGCAAACCCAAAGACTTATCCACATCAAAATTGTAGCCTGAAAAATAGGTAAATGCGTATTGATTGCGCTCTATCATCTCCCCCAAAATAGGCGTAATAATCAACTCACACTTGGCTTTTTCCGATGAAAGCGGAAGCCTGAGATTGATTTCAAGGGTTTTTGTGAGCCAATCAGAAGGCACAATCGCTTTTGGATTTCCCAAAAAAGCCTTCTTGATGATTTTAATATCAAGTTTGGCTAAATCTTTTGCGGTAAATTTTGAATATGATTTCACCATATTGTGTGCTATCTTAAAATGCTATAACTGCTTCTAACATCAAAAATCAGTCTCCTAATCCTTCACTTTTACCCGCACTCCTGCATAAATCATTCGCCCCACAATCGGGCCCCATACTTGTCCTGCATCAAAATACTTGCCAAAAGGCGTGAGACTTGGGCATTGACGTTGGTGTAAGGCTGCGAAAACAATATCGGCATCGGTTTTTTATCAACAGTCGCTTGCAGCGATTGCAGGGGGTCGTTGATACGGCCCTGCCCGTTCCATTGCACCGTCAAATCGGCTTTCCATTTGTCGTAAGGCAGCGTATAGCCAACGTTAAACAGTACCCTGTCGCGCGGAATCATCATGCGCGGCATCAAGCGGACATCATTGACGGGCTGCCCCATCGTTTGCCATACGTCAAACAAACGGTAGGCCAATTTTACTTCGGTACGTTTTGACAATAAGCCACTTAACTCCGCCTGAAAACTATTGGAGTACGATTTGCCGTCCAAGTTATAAAAATACAGGTGCGAAGCGAGCGGGGTCGCGTGGTCGTTGTCGGCGATGAGTTGGTTTTGAAAATCAGTACGATAGTAGTCCAAAATCAAATCCCAATGTTTTTCTAAGAAATGAAAAGTTTGAGTCAAGCTCACACCATAATTCCAAGACACTTCGGGGCGCAGGTCACCAAAAAACCGCACCGTGCGTCCGCTAACCAAATAACCGTAGTTTTCGGCGAGGGCGTTGGGAGTACGCTGCCCGCGTCCTGCCGAGAGGCGCAGTGTGGTATGTTCGAGTGCTTGCCAGCGTAGGTGAGCGCGAGGTGTTACAAAAGCCCCAAACATATTGTGCGCGTCGGCACGGAGACCCGCCACAAAGGTAAGCTTGTCCAAATAGTTGTAGGTGTATTCAAAAAATGCCCCTGGTACTGATTCGGTGCGGGCGAGGTTGAGGTCGCGGTAAGATTCGTTGTAGTTGTCGAGCAAATAACTCAGCCCCGTCGTAAACTTGTGGTTGGTGTTGGAGATGATAGATTGGTAAATCAAGTTGGCATAAAGTGTACGCTGACGGGCATCGTAGTTGGCAAAACCAAAATACGAGTCGCTGTTGTGGGCGGTGCCGTTGACAATAAAGCCCAGTCCTTTGTAGGGTTTGTCTTGGTAGAGTTTGGCCGTTTTGGAAAAAAACTCCACGCGGTTGGTGCTGTTGCCAAAACCATATGCTTGCGATGTGCCGCGCATATTTTCGCGGAAGTTGGCCTGCCCACCGATGCGGTTTTCGTGCAAGGCTTTGATACCAAATTGCGCCATCATTTTATCGGTTTTGTACTGCCAACGGTTTACCAGATTGTACTGCGTGTAAAGTGGCAAATCCAAGAAATTGTCGCCGTTGTTGTCCACACGGGTTTGGAGCGTGCTTGCGTGTGAGAGTACCCCCGTAGCCCAGCGGTCGTTGATTTTTTTATTGACGTTGAAATTCACCTCTCCGCGTCCAAAATTATTGACATAAGCGTTGAAATACAGTTTTTCGCGGGCGTCGGGCTTCACCAACTCCACGTTGATAGCGCCTGTCAAACTTTCGTAACCGTTTACTACCGAACCTGCGCCTTTGCCAATGTCAATGCTCTGAATCCAAGTGCCAGGAATGTAGTTGAGACCAAATGTGGTGGCCAAGCCGCGAATTGTAGGCACATTTTCGACGTTGGTTTGGACATACTGCCCACCCAATCCTAAAAATTGAATTTGCTTCGCGCCCGTCACGCCATCGCTTAAACTCACCGACACCGAGGCGTTGGTCTCAAAACTCTCCGAAAGGTTGCAACAGGCAGCTTTGGCGAGAGCCTTGGTAGTGATGATTTCGGTTTGAATCGGATTGAGGCGGTCTATGGTCGAAGACGTACCGCGCACCACCACTTCTTGCAACGAACCTTCGGGCTTCATACTAATGTCCAAATGGTCTTGGTTGGTGATTTTGATAGTATCGGTTTTGTAACCAATATAGCTGATGATGAGCCGATTGGACTTGGCCGAGCGGGCGATGCTAAAATGCCCCGTACTGTCGGTAGTGGTGGCGAGCGATGTACCTAACCAATAGATATTGACCCCTACCAACGGTTTTTCTTCTTTGCCCACTTGCTCATTGACGTGGCCATTGACGCGCTGCGCTTGCGCCTGTTGAACAATGAAGAATGAAACAAGAAGCGGTAGAAATAACACCGTGTATTTAACCTTCATTATGGAAGTTCCTAAAATTGTTTTGAGGTTGTTTTGAAAATTCATAATAGCAAAAATCAAGATTTAGATTTATTTTTGTTCTTCTTCAAACACATTAGTTATGGACGGACAACTGACAGTTACTGATATTGTGAAAAATGTGACCGATTGGGGTATTCAAGACTTTGAAAATCTTTATGGAAAACTTTCAGCTTTGAGGCTTCAAAAACGAGGCGTTAAAGTGTTGAATAAAACAGAATCAAAACTTTTGACCCGAATCAATCTACCATTTCCAACTGATAAACTCGAACGTCTGCAATATTTGGATTGGAAATCCGAATTCGGAACTTTGAGTGAAGTGGAGGAGGACGAATCACTCAAATTGGCCGAACTTTACGAAAGCTATTTTGTAGAGCGTACTAAGGCTTTGACTCAACTGGCATCTTTACGCCAAATAACCCTCGATGAACTCACTACTCAACTTGGCTTAAAAACTCCTGTTCATGGCTAAACCACAGTTTTCTTTCATTAGCCCTACCAAAATT
>JALOLW010000111.1 GCA_025455795.1 Spirosomataceae bacterium | reverse complement strand
CGTTCAAATCGGTGAAAGTATGTACCGATAGCGACATTTGCTCGGCAGCCCCTGTGATAGAAGACTTTCAAATTTCAGTGGATGAACTGCTGAAATAGCCCCTACTTTCGACTGTTCATTTTCGCCAATTCTGCTTTCAATTCTTGGGCGTCTGCGCTGTTGGCAGGGGCCAAGGCAAGGGCTTTGCTTACCCACTTTCTGGCCGTAGGAACGTAGCTGGCATCGCTGGCGCGGCTGTTGAACCACTTGACAATGTACATATAATCAGGCAATTGTGGCTTGCTTCCGTTGAGGTATTCTTCGGCGCGAGCGGTGGCTTTGGCCGTTTGGCGGTTGCGAAAATAATAATTGACTTCGGGCAAGAGGGTGCGTGCGTTGGCGGCATCGGCAGGTACGCCTATTTTGACCAAATCCTTCCGAATCTGCTGAATCTTGGCGGCATCGTATTTGGCCCCACGACTGCTGTACAACGACGACATCACGATATTTTCGGCGGTGAGTTTGACTTCTTTGGGGTCAAATTTAGCCTTGTAGGTGGCGTAGTTGTTGATTAAGTGCCGCGACATGGGGTTGTCGGCATCTATGATGAGTTTGGTATAGACAGGCCAAGCGTCTTTGGAAGTATATTGACTGGGCGAAAGTTTTTTGGCGTATTCTTCCATGATTTTGATGGTCAAGGGCGTGTCGCATACGACGCGGCAGTACATGGCCAAATCAATCAAAAAACTATTGGCACGCTCTCCTGATGCGTAGCGGCTGCGAAAATTGGCCGCCCGTTTGGCAGGGTCCAAGGCCGTTTGCCCGTGTCGGATGACCTCACTCGGCTTGGGGTTGCTCATCGCAAAATGCAGCAAGGTTTCGTTGGCATCAAAATACAGAAACATTGGCAAAGAAGGAGCGAATATCCGCTTGGGTGTCAAGAAATTGCGGACATCTTCGGTGCTTACTTCGAGTTTGTAAGAGATAAAGTTTTGGTTGTAAAAATCACCTACTTCTTTGGTTTTGAGGTTGGGTTCCATTTCGGCGCAGTGGTGACAGGTTTTGGAATAAACCTCTATAAACACCATTTTGCGTTGGGCTTTGGCTTGAGCAAATACTTGGCGGATGTTACTGTTCAGAAAATTGATACCCTGTCCAAAAGAAGCAATGCTCATCAAAGCCGCGATACTTACAACAATTATTCTTTTCATTGGCGTAAAAAGCCCCTATCCGTGAATGATAGGGGTTTTATGTTTTTTTGGTAAAATTTAATCGCATTGAATCCAATAACTAATATGCTGATAACCAATAACGTTTAGTTGGGCTTGGTAAAGATTTTTTCGTCAATCGTAGGGTTTACTTCAATTTTGGTGAAATTGTAGGTAATCTGCCCCGCTTGTGGATTGGACGTTTCGATGGTAAACGGAAACGACACCCCATCTACCATTTTGTAGTTGGAATACTTGGTTTCCAAATCCATTTTTTGTCCTTGCATTTCCAAACTTGCTACTGTTTTGACGATGTTGTAGGTAGTGGCATCGAAGAAATTGATGACAGTAGAGCCATCTTTGCTGACCATTTTGATTTTGTAGGCATCTCCTTCTTTACCAAGCAGTTCGACGGTGCCATCGGTTTTGAAACTGGCCAATCCTGACAAGTCCATTTGTCCACTCATGGCTTTTACTTGGTCTTCGGGCAGGTCGGCGGCGGCATCACCTCCTTGCAGCGGGTTGATGGTCCAGCCTTTGCTGCCATCTACCGCCATGATGATGTTTTGGCCCATCACTTCGATTTCGGTGCGGAAACCGCGCTTGTTGATGATAAAGGTCTTATTAGGAATATCCATGCCCATTGCATTGAGCGTCCCCTCCATTTTTACCGATTTGAGGTCGTTTAGTTTAGCACCACCTTTGGCTTCGATGGCCTTGTCAAGAATTTCTTGGGCTGTTTGGGCATTGACAAAACCCGCCGCCAACAATACATAGCACAATGCGGAAAGAAGTTGTTTTTTCATCAGAATCACTGGTTATTAGTTTAAAACTTTTACTTAACGCTACAAATGTAGTTTTTAATATCCGTTTCCAAATCTTTCGATTGCTGCAAGACCCGGATGAACGCACTCCCAATGATAGCACCGCTGGCATGTTGGCAGGCTTTTTGGAAAGTTTCGCGGTCTTTGATGCCAAACCCAATCAGGCGCGGATTGCGTAAATTCATCTGATTGACTCTTTCAAAATACGCTTCCATGTCGCTCGTGACGCCCGTCTGCGCACCCGTCACACTCGCCGACGACACCATGTAAATAAATCCTTCGCTTGCTTGGTCTATTTGACGAATACGACTCTCGGAGGTTTGGGGCGTAATCAAAAATGTATTGAGCAAACCGTAGCGGTCAAAAATTGCTTTGTACTCGTCCAAATACACATCGGTAGGCATATCGGGCAGAATCAGCCCATCCACGCCCACTTCGGCGCAGTCGGCACAAAACTGCTCCACCCCGTACTGAATCACGGGGTTGATGTAGCCCATCAATAGTACAGGCAAGGTAATTTCGGAGCGCATCCCGCGCAACTGCTCAAACAACACGCGCAGCGTCATTCCGTTTTGGAGGGCTTGCTGATTGCTCTGCTGGATGGTTTCGCCATCGGCCACGGGGTCGGAGTAGGGCATCCCGATTTCGACCAAATCAGCCCCCGCCTCTTGGAGGGCTTGGAGGATGCGTCGCGTGTCGGTAAGATGCGGAAAACCCGCTGTAAAATAAACGTTTAGGTTTTGGTGAGGTTGGCGTTGAAAAAGGGAAACGATACGATTCATTGGGAAATAATTGGTGGTTTTACGAGCGACAAATACCGCTCATCTAATAACAAATAACGGACAACAAATAACGGGCTTTCATATTTTTCGGATAGGCAAAAGTACCGCATTTCTCGCCGCTTACCAACTGCAACTGTTTCTTAATTTTTTGATAAATTTTCGTGAAAAACACATTTTAAAATAAATACAGCATAAATTTGTCACTTCGATTGTGTTATTTAGTGGTGATTTCGATACCTTGAAATAACAAATTCAATAAGCCACCTTAATACCTACCTATAATGAACAAAATCGCAGTTTTTACCTCTGGCGGCGACGCCCCTGGTATGAACGCTTGTATTCGTGCCGTGGTTCGGAGTGCTATCTATTATGGCTTGGAGGTCTATGGCATTCGCCGTGGTTACAACGGCATGATTTCAGGCGACATTTATCAAATGACTTCTCACTCGGTAAGCAATATCATTCAGCGCGGAGGTACTATTCTCAAATCGGCTCGTAGCAAGGAGTTTATGACCAAAGAAGGCCGTCAGAAAGCCTACGAGCAACTCCAAAAATTTGGCATCGAAGGACTGGTCGCTATCGGTGGCAACGGTACTTTCACGGGGGCAACCCTATTTTATGACGAATTTGGTATTCCTACGGTGGGCGCACCTGGAACGATTGACAACGACCTCTACGGCACCGACAGTACCATCGGCTACGATACCGCCGTCAATACAGCCCTCGAAGCCATTGACAAAATCCGTGATACCGCAGATTCTCACGACCGCGTGTTTTTCATTGAAGTGATGGGCCGCGACTCGGGCTATATTGCCATTCAGTCGGGCATAGCGGGCGGGGCCGAAATCGTGATGGTGCCAGAAGTCCTTACCCCTATCTCAGAAGTCGTCGAAACCCTGCGACAGGGCTGGAATCGCTCCAAATCTTCGTCTATCATTGTGGTAGCCGAGGGCGACGAAGAAGGCAACGCCGCCGAAGTCGCCGAAAAAATCAGAGAGCGCTCTGGTACTGACATGGACATGCGCGTGACTACCCTCGGCCACATCCAGCGTGGGGGCATTCCTACGGCTTTCGACCGCATTTTGGCGAGTCGCTTGGGCTTGGGAGCAGTAGAAGGACTGATGGAAGGACAGAAAAACGTAATGGCGGGCATCATCAACGACCGACTCGTTTATACCAACTTCAAAGATACCATACGCTTGCCCAAACCCATCAACGAAGATATGCTTCGAATGGTGAAGATTTTGAGTACTTAGGCATAGCCCATGACCCGATAGATGGCGTATCCGACCATCTCATGCCATATCGTATAAAAAGATTCGAGGGCCTGCTCGCTCGGGAAAAACTGGTCAAACCAAACCACCAAATCTTCTTGGAGGTACTGCGCCGAATGAGGCAGTACTTCTATGCCCGCTTTTTTGAAACAAGCCACGCTTCGCCGAAGGTGAAAAGCCGACGTAATCACTACACACCGATTGGTACGAAACTGCTCACGTAAGATTTTGGCCGAAAACAAGGCGTTTTCGCGGGTGTTACGCGATTTTGCTTCCTGAATAATATCAGCAGGATTGACCCCCGACAATATCAAATACTGCTTTACCCCGTCGCTTTCGCTGGGACCTTTGGCTGTACCTCTTAGATTTCCTTGGCCACCACTGATTAAAATTTTTTTAATTTTGCCCTCCTTGTAGAGTTCAAAGGCTTGCACGGCGCGGTCGGCTACGTCGCCCATCCAAAAGTGCTTGGTTTGGGATTGGTACAGTTTGGTCATGCCGCCCGTCAGTACCACGCCTACCTCATAGGGCTGCGTGATGGTCGGTGGCAACGCGCCTTCCCACCAGCGCACAAGCTGATTGACAAGGAGGGGATTGCTTACCAAATACAAAAACACGACCACACTCCAGAGAACTTTGCGCTTTCGGGCATGGTTTTTGGTAAAGATACTGTACAAAATCGCCAACAACGCCAACGTTAGAGGCATCACGAGGACGTCAAAAGTCTTGGAAAGAAAATAAAACATATACGCTAAAAATCAAGAAAATACGTTTTGGTGACGGAAAACTTAATCACAATGAATCTGAAAAATTACGCATTCGGCTTATTTTTTACCATTACAACGGCGGCATTTGCCCAAAACGGCTACCGCATCGAAGGACAAATCAAAGGACTTAGCGGCGGCGATTGTATTTTGGCCAACTATTATGCCGCTCAAATTTACGCCAAAGATACGGCAAAAGCCGACGCCAACGGTCGTTTTGTGTTTCAGAAAGACAAGCCGCTGCCTGGTGGAATTTATGAGTTGGTACTGCCCAACCGCCGCACACTTTACCGCTTACTCATCAGCGACGACCAGGAGTTTAGTATCACCGCCGACACCACCGATGTAGTGGGCAGTGTGCGCATCAAAGGCAGCAAAGACAATGAGATTTTCTACGATTTTCAGCAATTTATGAAATCCAAAGAAGATGAATATCAGCGTCTGAAAGCTCAAAATGTACCCGAGTCGGACAAACGCTTCAAAGATATTCAAGACCAACGTAAAGCCTACTATGACAATTTTATGAAGCAAAACGACGGGTCTTTCACGGTCAAAATCATGAAAACCGCCGCCGACCCCGAACTACCACCCGCGCCCAAACAGCCCAACGGAAAAGAGGATTCGACTTGGCTGTTCAATTACTACAAGGCGCATTTTTGGGACAACTTCGATTTTGCCGATACCCGCATGTTACAGACCCCATTCTTTCACCAAAAGCTGGAGCGATACATCAAAGAGTTGACCGTTCAGGTAGAAGATTCCATTGTGAAAGAAGCAGATTTTATCGTGGGCAGGGCGATTGCAGGAAAACAGAAAGATGTGATTTCTTACGCCATTTATTACATCACCAACCAGTACGAAATGCCCAAAGTAGTAGGTACCGACGGGGTGTTTATCCATATGGCCGAAAAATACTACCTTACGGGTATCATGCCCGTGTCGGATAGCAGCACGGTCAAGGCCATCTCTGACCGCGTAAAAGTACTCAAACCCCTGCTTATCAACAAAGTAATCCCCGATTTGGGCGTAATGAGCTACCGTACAGCCGACCGCTTGGATTACATTCACGGCATCAAGGCCGATTACACAGTGGTGTTTTTTTACTCGCCTACTTGTGGACACTGCCGCGAGTCTGCCCCCAAACTCAAAGCGTTTCACGATAAGTTTAAAGCACAAGGGGCGGAGGTGATGACCATCGCTACCGAGGGAACAGAGGCTGAATGGAGAAAATTTGTGAAGGAGTTTCAACTCGAAAACCTCGTCAATGGTTTCGGTGCGGTCGTGTCAAGACAAGTCACCTATCGTACCGATTATGACGTATTTTCAACCCCCACCATTTATATTTTGGACAAAAACAAAAAAATCATCGCTCGTCGCATCGGAGTCGAGGATTTGGAACCCTTTTTGAATATGCACAAAAAACGGGTGAGTGCAGTAGGCAGTAAGCAGTAGGCAGTTTTTAGTTTGCAGTAAGCAGTTAACGGATAACGATTAACAAATAACTAATTCATGTTCAGATATTTACCCAAAATATTAACCTTTTTCTTCGTCATATTAAGTCAGATGGTTTGGGCGCAGTACCAAATCAAAGGGACCATCAAAGGCAGTCGGTCGGGTACTTACACCCTCGCGCACTACTTCGGGTCGAGTCAGTACATCAACAAGGCCGAAGCCCAAATAGACAACAGCGGTACACTCGTATTTGAAGGGACTAACGCACTTCCTGAAGGACTGTATATGCTCCTCAGCCCCCGCAAGCAGCGCGTGGCCGATTTTGTGATAGACAGTGACCAGACTTTTTCGTTTGTGACTGATTCGGTCAATATAGGCGCCAACATGCGCGTGGAAGGCTCGCGGGAAAATGAGCTTTTTTATGAATACCAGCGCAAAGTAGCCAACCTCAACGCCGAAATCGGGGTCTATCAAGCCCAACTCAAACTTCGCAAAGATGCCACTGGACAGCAAATGCTCCAAGCCAAAATCAATGGCCTCCGAAACCAAGCCATGGAGCAGTTTCGGGCGTTTATCAAAACCAATGAAGGCAGCCTTGCCGCCAAATTTATGAAGGCAAGCGGCGACGTAGAACTGCCCAATGCCCCCAAACGTCCCGATGGCAAAACCGACTCTACTTGGCTGTTTCAATATTACCAAGACCATTTTTTTGACAACATAGACTTCACCGACGACCGCATCGTGCGGACTCCTTTTTTGCAGCGACGCTTAGACCGCTATTTCAAAGAACTCATTTACCCTGAGCCTGATACCCTCAAAATGCGAAACGATTGGGTGATTGACAAGGCCCTCAAAGGCGGCCAAAAAGAGTTGATAGCGTACTGTATTTGGTACTTGACCAATCAATCAGAAGCAACGAGCTACGTGGGCAACGAGAGCGTTTTTGTGCATTTGGCCGAAAAATACTATCTCGGCGGCATCATGCCTATCACCGACTCAACCACAATCCAAGGTATTCGAGAAAAAGTCAATACCCTCAAACCGCTGCTCGTGGGCAAAATCATGCCCGAGTTGGCGGTGACAGATACGACGGGTACCAAGCGGTCATTGTCGGAGATAAAAGCCAATTATACCGTGGTGGTATTTTACGAACCTACTTGCTCACACTGCCGTCAGGCGATGCCGTATTTGAAGCAATTCTATGACAAAAACAAAGACTCGCTTGGGGTTAAGTTTTATGCCGTCGCCATCGCGGGTGCACCCGAAAATTGGAAGAAGTTTATCCAAGAGTTTGGCACGGGTGAGTGGACCAACGGCTACGACTATACCTTTCGTATCAACTATCGCAAAGATTTTGACGTAGTCAATGCCCCCACAATTTATGTTTTGGATGCCGATAAAAAAATCATTGCTCGTCGTTTACCCGCCGAACAGTTGGAAGGGTTCATGGATTTTTATGAACAGAAGAAGAAATTCGTCAAAGAATAACGTCAGGAATGTCATAATTTTCTAAATTTGACCGTCCAGAAGTCATCTCGTCATTCCTTGCCCTTGCAGCAAATGAAAACTTGGAGCATTTTCATACTACTCATCGTTTCGCTGACAGTTCGGGGGCAGTTGGAACAATCGCAGCGGCTGGAGTTCAAAGTCAGTACCAGTACCGAAGAATACTTCGATGTCACTCCGCTCAACGAAAACGGCATTTTGGTCACTAAACGGCAAGAAGAACCCTACGGTAACGAAAAATGGTTCTTTTTTCGCTTCGACAGCACCCTCAAAGAACGTTGGAAAACGGAATACAAACTCGCCGACGACCTGCGCCCAATCAAATCTTACTTCAACAAGCAGTACCTTTTTTGGCTACTGCAAGAGCCTGATACCGACAAGATTACGGTCCTGCGCCTTGACATGGAAGATGGCGAAGTAGAAACTTTCAAAGGTGATATGCTCACCCGTGCCGACATCGTGCATTTCAAAGTACTCGGCAACGTAGCCTTTGTCGGTGGCTACCACAACAACCGCCCCATTGTATTGGCGTTTTCGTTTTTTGACAAAAGCATCAAGGCCCTGCCCTATCTTTACACAAGCAATACCGAAATTAGCAGCATCGAACTCGACGAGCAGCGCAATCGGCTGAATGTCTTACTTTATACTTTCAAACGGGGCAACTGCCAGTTTACGCTCAAAACCTACTCCTACGAGGGCAAATTGGTCAAAACAACGACGATGCCTTTTGAAAATAACAACGGGCTGATTTCGGGCAAAATCATCCCCCTCGACGAGGAATCGTCGCTCCTCGTGGGCAACTACGCCCAGGGCTGTACCCAATATTCACAAGGGCTGTATTTTTCTAAAATCAAAGACGCCGAGCCAGAGCGATTTCAATGGGTGGATTTTTCTAAATTGGAGAATTTCTTCAACTATCTCAAACCCAAACGTAAACAGCGCGTGGTGGAAAAAATATCCAAGCGCAAAGAAGACGGCAAAGAGCCAAAATTTCGCTACCGTCTCTTGGTACACGACGTAATTACGCACGGCGACGAGTTTGTGTTGGTGGCAGAGGTGTATTATCCTGTCTATAAAAACAATACGATGTACACCAACAATTTTATGCGGAATATCAACCGTGAATTTGACGGGTTTCGTTACACGCACGCTATTGTGTGCGGTTTTGATAAGACAGGAAACCTGCTGTGGGACAACTGCTTCACCCTCGACAACGTGGAAGCTACCGAACTCCTCGAAATGGTACAAGTAAACAAGCGAAACGAATTTCTCGTGATGGCCTACCCTAAAGAAGGCAAAATCAACACCGAAGTCATAGACCGCAATAAAGTGATTCGTGAACCAGAAGTACACGACCTCAAAACCGCCAACGACAACGATCGGGTCATCAACAACGAAGAAAGTCAGTTGGCGGCTTGGTACGACCGCTATTTTTTGGCGTATGGCTACCAAAAAATAGGCAGCGAAAAACTCATCGGCCTCCCACGCGAGGTATTCTACGTCAATAAAATCTCCTACGACCCCACCAATCCCCGTCCCGAACCCAAAGAAGACGCCAAGAAAGGAAAGTAATGGTCGCTCGAAACATTAGAAACTTGCTTTTGACAAAGTCATAAGTTGCTCATAACTCTTAAATTCTATTCTCGTATTTCTTGGTTACCTCTATTTTCCCTACAATACAAGCATTAAAAATGCCTTTAACAGTAGATTTAGTTGTTACATGATTTATTTTGACAATAAATCATGTAAGATATTCTATTTCATTCATTTGGTCTCCCAAAATTTTTCTCCCGAGGATGATATATATCTCTCTATAAATTCCATGAAGTTCATATCCAAAAAGAACCAGTCGTCTCTTGAATATATAGGAATAGCTATAATTACTTTATTAGAATAATTACTATTCTTTGAAATTATTACTAAATCTAAATCCCCTAAAAACTCCCCAACTACTAAATCTTCTTCTAAGAGGTTTTCTTTCCAGGTTCGCACATATTGATTCATTATTTCAAGTTCATCAAAAGAGTAAATCCTCATGCCCCATTGCTCAAATTCGATGTCTTTGAAAAAGAGACCTCCATTTGCTTCATAGTAAAACTCTG
>JALOLW010000540.1 GCA_025455795.1 Spirosomataceae bacterium | reverse complement strand
TAAATCAGATATTTTACCAAAAAGCAACAAATCTCAGTAGAAAAATTCGGAGACAGTATTCAATCTATACTGTCTCCGAAGTAAACGCTAATTCCTCGGAGGCTTACCACCAGTCAGCAGACCTTGGATGCGTTCTAAGGTCTTTTTCTCGCCCGTGAGGCTCAAAAACGCTTCGCGCTCTAAGTCCAACAAATACTGCTCCGATACGAGTTGTGGATAGCTCAAATCGCCCCCGCAAATGACGTAAGCCAGCTTGTCGGCAATCTTGGCATCGTGGTCGGAGATGTAATTGGCCATACGCATCGAAGCCACGCCCGCTTTGAAAAGTGCGATACCCGTTTTGCCCTGTACTTTGATATCGGTACGGGGTTTGGGTTGGGTGTAGCCGTTTTCGGCGAGTTCGATGGCGGCTTGTTTGGCCTCGGCTATCAACCTGCTGCGGTTGAGTACAATCTGGTCGCGGTCGGCTTTGATGTAGTTCATCTCTATCGCTTCTTGGGCTGAGGTCGAGACTTTGGCTTGGGCAATATTCATAAAAGCCGCTTGCAAAATATTGAGTTCGGGGTCGCCAGTTTGGTACATGTCTGAGCAGCGAGCGGCCATTTCTTTGGTACCACCACCCGCAGGAATCAAGCCCACGCCCACTTCTACGAGACCCATGTAGGTTTCGGCGTGGCCTACTACCTTGTCCACGTGCATATTGAGCTCACAGCCACCACCCAACGCCAGCGAGTGCGGCGCACCCACCACGGGAATCGAAGAATACCGCGCCCGAATCATGCTTTGCTGAAACTGAGCAATCATCATGTTGATTTCGTCGTATTCTTGTTCGATGGCAAACATGAACAACATGGCCAAATTGGCCCCCGCCGAAAACGCCTCAGTAGAGTCGTTGCCGATGACCAAGCCCCGAAAATCTTTTTCGGCCACGGCGTAGGCTTTGTTGAGACCCTCAATAACTTCAGCCCCGAAAGTATTCATTTTGGAATGAAACTCCACGCCCGCGATGCCGTCGCCCAAGTCGTAGATGCTCGCGCCCGCGTTGCTCCAAATCTTGTTTTGGGACTTGTTTTCTAAAATAATAAACGCCTCTTGACCCGGAATGGCCTTGTAGGTTTTGCTCAGAATGTCGTAGTACAGTTTTTTGCCGTTTTCTACCTTGTAAAAAGTCTCATGGCCAGCCTCCAACATCTCATACACCCACGCGGCGGGGCGGGCGTTGAGGCTTTCCATGATGCTGTTCATTTTTTTGACTCCAATGGCGTCCCAGGTTTCAAACAGACCCATTTCCCACCCAAAACCCGTGCAGATGGCTTGGTCAATGCGGTAGAGTTCGTCGGAGATTTCGGGAATACGGAAAGAGGCATATTTGAAACCATCGGTAAAAGTGCGACGATAAAACTCCGCTGCCTTGTCGGTTCCCGCGAGCAGCACCCCAAAACGCTTTTTGAGGTCGTCTATCATTTTGGTACTTTCAAGCGTCGCAAATTTTATTTTTGACTGCGAAGGTTTATACTCAAATGTCTTCAAATCAAGGGCTAAGATGACGGTTTTGCTCACTTCGTCTTTGGTTTTTTTGTAAAAACCCTGCCCCGATTTGTCGCCGAGCCATTTGTTGTCGTACAGTTTTTGCATCGAAGAGGGCAAAACAAAGCCCTCGCGCGATTCGTCTTTGCCCTCGCCCGAAGCGTAAAGGTTGTTGGCTACGTGAACGGACGTATCCAAGCCCACCACGTCCGACAAGCGGAACGTTCCCGACTTGGGCCGACCTACCACGGTGCTGGTGAGTTTGTCCACTTCTTCTACCGTCAGGCCCATTTCTTCGGCTACGCGGATGGTCTGCACCATGGCGTAGATGCCCAAGCGGTTGGCAATAAAGCCGGGGGTGTCTTTGCAAAGCACGGTGGTTTTGCCCAAAAACAAATCGCCGTAGTGCATCAAGAAATCCAGCACGGCGGGGTCGGTTTGGGGACCAGTGATGATTTCCAACAGCCGCAAATAGCGCGGCGGATTAAAGAAGTGCGTACCGCAAAAATGCTTTTGGAAGTCGTCGCTGCGGCCTTCACTCATCAAATGAATCGGAATACCCGACGTATTTGAGGTAATGAGTGTGCCGGGCTTGCGGAGGGCATCCACTTTCTCAAAAAGGCTCTTTTTGATGTCCAACCGCTCCACGATGACCTCAATAATCCAGTCGTAGTTTTTGATGTCGGCGAGGTTATCGTCGAAGTTGCCGAGTTTGACGCGGCTCGCAAATTTGGAGCTGTACAAGGCCGCAGGGCTGGCTTTGAGGGTATTTTGCCACGACTCATTGACGATGCGGTTGCGCACAGCGGGGTGCTGGAGGGTGAGTCCTTTGGCTTGTTCGGCGGCGTTGGGTTCGCGCGGTACGATGTCCAAAAGCAGGACTTCTACGCCAATGTTGGCAAAATGACAAGCGATGCGGCTACCCATGATGCCCGAGCCAAGAACGGCTACTTTTTTAATACTACGATTCATGTATTGGTTTGTTAATGAGGGAGTTGATGGTTTTACTAACGCGATTTGATTTCGTTGAGAATTTGATTTCTGTATATAAATTTTTGTGTGACCGAGTAAA
>JALOLW010000539.1 GCA_025455795.1 Spirosomataceae bacterium | reverse complement strand
CAGATGGATGTTGAGAATTTTATTGATTATCAAATACCAGAAATATATTATAACAATGTAGACTGGGGGTATAACAATACACAATACTGGCGTTTGAGAGTACCCTACACTCCCAACGCCCCCCTTGGTCATGATGGTAGATGGCGATGGAGTTTGTTTGATTTGGATGCAGGGTTGAGTGATAATTTGTGGACAGAAAACCGATTGGCTATTGCTTCCTCATTTAATAATTGGTGGGAACCTGGCTTTCTTTTAGGCAAGTTATTAGAGAACCAGGAGTTTAAGTACGCTTTTATCAATCGGTTTGCAGATATGCTCAACTCCGCTTTTCTTCCTTCAAGGCTCTCGGCATTGATGAATGAGATGAAAGACAATATTTCAGGTGTAATGCCAGCTCATTTAGATCGTTGGAAAACCCTCAGTAGTATGAGTGCTTGGCAGAGCGAGATCAATAAGCGAATAGACTTCATCAACAACCGACCTGCTTTTCAACGGCAACACATCCGATCCAAATTCGGAATCTCTGGCGAGTTCAACCTATCGGTCAACGTGGACAACCCAGCCGTCAATTCTATCCATATCCAATCCACGACGCCAGGAGTTAGCGAAAATCCTTACCCATGGACAGGAAGTTATTTTGACAATATTCCTCTCCAAATCAAAGCTCACCCCAATGCGGGCTATCAGTTTAAGCATTGGATTGTGGGTAATACGACGATTACGACCAATCCTGTTACGCTCAACACAGCCAATGATGTGAGCTATACCGCTGTTTTTGAAGAGGTATTGCTATCCTCCAATCCGATTCCAGGTGCTTTTTCATTGACTAATCCTTGTGGCTACCGACTTAATGAATGGAGTAACACTAACCCCGCTGGCACTTATCCCGATTCGATGCGTTTTGTTTATATGGATGTGGAAGAGCCTCCGCTTTCGGCCAACATCGCTGGATTCACAACGGGTTCTTACAATCATAGCTCACGGACTCGGATTAGTGGAAAAGGGGCAAATGGTTTTTCATTTATCAATACCAGCGGCAGTGTCAATGTTGGATATCCCAATACAGCAATGGGAGGTGCATTGCTTGCGCTCAACACCTTAGGTAAAACGTCGGTGAGTGTCCGTTGGACAGGAAGGACATTTACGCCCAATCCTCGACAGTACCGTATTCGGCTTCGTTATCGAGTTGGTGATTTGCAACCTTTTCAGGATTTATTGGATGAATCAGGCCAGCCTGTGGAGTATATTCGCAATGCTACGGCAGGCCATAGTCAGGTATTTAGTACAATGCTGCCGTCGTCCTTAGTCAATCAGCCATATATCCAGCTTCTGTGGCAGTATTACTACACGGGTGTAGGTACATCGGGGGCGCGGGATGAATTGGGAGTAGATGACATCGCTGTAACAGGGCAAGCCGATTTGTCGGGTACTGTTTCGGCAAACCTCAATGTCCAAGAAGGTACAATTATCTCTCTCCAAAATATTCAACCTTCTGCTGTTGTCAATTATACGGCTGGAAAATTTATTCAACTCAACCCAGGGTTTCAAACATCATCAGGTACGGTTTTTACGGCCCAGATTGGGGGGTGTAATTGAATGAGCGAATTTGTGAATGCCAGAAGGTCTGAGTTTATAAACGTAAAAATGCGTAATTTCGCAAATGCAAAAATGTTTCCCATTTGTCCATTATAGCATTTATTCATTCCTGCATTTACCCATTTTAGCATTCACGCATCCCAACATTCACGCATTCTCAACCATGCAACGTCGTCATTTTCTCCAAACCCTCGCTGCGTCTTCTGCTGTATCTGTGGCCGCCGTGGCTGCACCCAAGCCCATCATCAAGCCGCCCCGCCTCAAAGTGGGCGACACCATCGGCCTCGTATGCCCCGCCGCGCCTGCTTATAGCCGCGAGCAAGTCCAAATCATGGTAGAATCCATGCAGGCGTTGGGTTTCAAAATCAAATACGGTCCGCGAATGTGGGAACGCTACGGCTATCTCGGCGGCAAAGACACCGACCGCGCCGCTGACCTCAACGAGATGTTTGCCGACAAATCCGTACAGGGGATTTTGTGCGTTCATGGCGGTTGGGGCTGTGCAAGGTTGCTGCCATTGCTTGATTATGAGATGATTCGTCGCAACCCCAAAGTTATCATCGGTTATTCAGACATCACGGCTTTGCTGTTGGGGATTCACAGCCAAACGGGTTTGGTGACTTTTCACGGACCAGAAGGTGCGGCTACTTGGAACGAGTTCACGGTCAGCTACTTTCGCAAAGTGTTGATGGAAGGAGAAGCTATTTTTTACGAAAATCCCAAAGAGAAAGACGATAACCTTACCCAAACCAAAGACCGCGTCTATCCTATCAACGGTGGCACGGCAAGGGGCAGGCTATTGGGCGGCAACTTGACCGTCTTGTGTCATTTGCTTGGCTCGAAGTACGTGCCTGATTGGAAAGGGAGTTTGTTTTTTTGTGAAGATGTCAGCGAAGCCCCGTACAGCATGGACAGGATGATTACGCACCTGAAACTTTGCGGCGTGTTGGAGCAAATGAACGGTTTTATTTTTGGCAAATGCACCCGTTGTGATGTGGGCGATGGTGGCTACGGCTCGCTCACCCTCGAAGATATTTGGGAAGACCACATTCGCCCCACACGCGCAAGCCCGCCTACGCGGGGGCCATGATTGGTCATATTTCACACAAATTTACGGTACCGATTGGCATCGAAGCCGAAATGAACGCCGACACTGGCACGATTCGTTTTTTGGAAAGTGCCGTTATCTAAAATCCTCGTTGATAAGTTGCAAAGCACTGTTTCCTGGGCATAATTCCCTTTCTGTCAGGCTATTGAGAGGCTGTTTTACGCTGTTGATGACCTCGTGGAGTTCTTTGCTATCGGGATTGACATACACCAAACCCGTCAAGATTTCTCCTTCGGCTTTGGCTTGTTGGAGGCGGTGCATGGCAGCTTGGCGGTCGCGCGGGTCCCAGCCGTCGGCGAGTTTTTGAAGGTGTACCACCGAGCCGTCGTGTAACGCTACCCCTACGGATTTTCCTTGTTCGTATTCTACCGTAATCTCCTCTTTTTCTGGTACGTAGCCTATTTCAGCCAGTGCTTCGATGTGGTCGCGCACGTAGTCGTAAGATTTGGTGGAGCCTGCGTTGTTGTTGAAAGTTACACAGGGTGAGAGTACATCTATGAGCGCAAAACCCGAGTGCGACAGGGCTGCTTTGATGAGCGGGACTAACTGCGTCTTATCGCCCGAAAAACTCCGAGCCACAAAAGTTGCCCCTAATTCTAAGGCCGTACCTACCAAGTCAATGCCCTCAAAAGGATTGGTAGAACCTGCTTTGCTTACCGAACCCGCGTCGGCGGTGGCGGAGTCTTGACCTTTGGTGAGGCCGTAGCAGCCGTTGTTCATCACGATATAGAGCATATTTAGATTTCGACGAATGGCATGGACAAACTGCCCCATACCGATAGAAGCCGTGTCGCCGTCGCCCGAAACACCGAGATAAATCAAGTCGCGGTTGGCCATGTTGGCACCCGTAGCCACCGAAGGCATCCTACCGTGAACAGAGTTGAAACCGTGCGAGTTGTTCAAAAAATAATTGGGTGTTTTGGACGAACACCCAATGCCCGATAGTTTGGCGACGCGGTGGGGTTGAATGTTCATTTCATAACAGGCTTGGACGATGGCTCCGCTGATAGAATCATGGCCGCAGCCCGCACAAAGCGTCGAAATCACGCCCTCGTAGTCAGCTTTTGCGTAACCAATGTCGTTTTTGGGCAATTCTGGGTGTCGAAAGGAAGGTTTAATGTAAGTCATGAGCGTGTTTTTTTCTTTTTCTTGTGTTTGTTGCGTTGTTCGAGCTCCTCAATTTCTTTTAGCAAAGATTTCAAGTCGCTGCTTTGGGTGTCTTCCGAAAAATCTATGGTGGCTTGGTATTCGCCTCGGTCAATCGTAGCTACTTCGATGGGTTTGGTTAGAAAACTTTCAATTTCTTCCAAAACTGGTTTTTCCTCCTTACTACAAAAAGACACCGCACGTCCTTTTCTCATTCCCCGCCCTGTACGACCTACGCGGTGAACGTAATTTTCGGCCACGTCGGGCAGGTCATAATTGACCACGATGTCCACGTCGGGAATATCAATCCCGCGTGCGCTCACGTCGGTGGCTATCAGTACCCGCTCCGTACCCGCCCGAAACGCATCCAATACCGCCTGTCGGTCGGTTTGGTCTTTGTCGCCGTGCATGGTGAGGGTATTGAGTTGGACCCGCTGCATGGCTGCTGCGACGCGCTCGGCTCTCACTTTGGTACGCACAAACACCAAAATCTTGGCTTCTGGATTTTCTTTGACCAATCGCTCCAAAAAGAAGCGTTTGTCGTCCATTTCGATATAAGCCACTGAGTGCGTGATGTTTCTGGACACGCGGTCTTTGGGGGAAATCTCAATCCGAATGGCATTTGTGACCAACGAATAGGCCAGTTTTTTGATGGTGTCGTTGATGGTAGCCGAAAAAAACAAGGTCTGATGCTTGCGCGGCAAAAAGCGTTTTACGTCTTGAATGTCTTTCAAAAACCCCAAATCCAACATACGGTCGGCTTCGTCGAGGACCAAAAACTCCGTCTGATGGAGGTTAATGTGTTTTTGGTGGATAAGGTCAAACATCCGCCCGGGCGTGGCTATCAGTACATTGACCCCGCGCGTGAGTTGGGCGATTTGCCCTTCCTGCTCCACGCCGCCGTGGATGGCCTCGACCTTGACTTTGGTATTGAAAGCCAACTGCTTGAACACTTGGGCAATCTGTACCGCCAACTCGCGCGTGGGTATCATCACCAAGCAACGCACGTCTTTGGAGGGTTCGATGGTCAAATAACTCACAATGGGAATGGCAAAAGCGGCGGTTTTACCCGTACCCGTCTGTGCGATAGCCAATACATCTTCCCCCGCCATGATGGGTTTCATGGCTTTGTATTGGATGTCAGTAGGGCGTTTGAAACCCATTTTGAGCAGGTTTCCCTTAACAATCGGCGATATAGGATAATCTTCAAATTTCATTGGTTATTTCAGCATTGCCTTTGCGACTTTGGGATCTACAAAAACGGAGTCATGCTCGAAGTCTAATTTTATTCTCCACTTCTGGAAGGTATTCACTCCCAAAATCGCATCTTCTGAAAGACCAGGTACCAAGTAAAACTCATCGGAAAGCCGTACGTCGTTGATGTAGAAATCAACTCGAATGGCCTCTTCGATTTTTAAA
>JALOLW010000110.1 GCA_025455795.1 Spirosomataceae bacterium | reverse complement strand
CGCCCACCACGGAAAAACCAAGATGCCAAAGGATGGCCACAAGGTGGCTATCAAGTCGAAAATGCCCTCACGCGCGAACAGGCACTACGCGGCATGACAATCTGGGCGGCTTACGGCAATTTTGAAGAAAGCCGACTCGGTAGTATCGAAATAGGCAAGGAGGCTGATTTTGTCGTACTGGAAAAAGACTTGATGACTGCCTCGTCGGAGGAGTTGAGAGGGATAAAAGTCCTACGCACCTATATCCAAGGGGAGGTTGTTTTTTATTTAGTACAAGATCGTTTTTAAAACGCTCACCGCCAGCTTAAGCCCATGTTTTGAAACATAAAGGCATAAATATCAGCCGTTTGTTCCAATGCTTTTTGGGTATTGCTCGCACCGTGGCCGCTGTTTACATCCACCCGAATCATCAACGGGTTGTTGGTAGCGGTCGCGGCTTTTTCTTGAAGTGTCGCGGTGTATTTGAAAGAGTGAGCAGGCACCACGCGGTCGTCGTGGTCGGCAGTGGTGACAAGCGTGGCAGGATAATTCACCCCCGTTTTAATATTATGCAAAGGTGAATAGGCATACAACGCCTTAAATTCTTCGGCATTGTCACTGCTGCCATAGTCGGCTATCCAGTTCCAGCCAATCGTAAACTTCTGAAAACGAAGCATATCCATTACTCCTACCGCGGGGAACGCCACTTTGCACAGTTCAGGCCGCTGATTGACCACCGCTCCTACCAACAAGCCACCATTTGAGCCTCCTTGCAATGCCAACCGTGCCGATGAAGTGTATTTTTCTTTAATTAGAAACTCCGCCGCCGCTATAAAATCATCAAAGACATTTTGCTTTTTAAGTTTCATGCCTTGCTCGTGCCATTTTTCTCCGTACTCACTACCCCCGCGTAAGTTGGCCTGCGCATACACGCCCCCTTGGTCCAAAAACGGAATGCGTGTCGGGCTAAACGAAGCAGTAAGGCTGATGTTAAATCCGCCGTATCCGTAAAGTATCGTCGGGTTTGTGCCGTCCAATTTCAAGCCTTTTTTATAGGTCAAAAACATAGGTATTTTCGTGCCGTCTTTGCTCGTATAAAACACCTGCTTGGTTTCATAATCGGTTGGTTTAAAACTCACCTCGGGATTGCGGAACACACTGCTTTGTTTGGTAGCGATGTCGTATCTAAAAATCGTGGGCGGATAGTTGAACGACGTAAAAGTGTAGAACACAAACTTGTCTTCTTTTTCACCACCAAAGCCCCCTGCCGAACCCAGACCTGGGAGATTGACTTCGTTTTCGAGTGTACCTTTCATGTCATACACATACACGCGCGTTGTGACATCCTTGGAATACTGTACAAACAACTTGCCTCCTGCCGAACTAACCCCTTCTAACGGTTCGGGTTTTTCAGCCAAAACAACTCTCCACGTTTTGGCTTTGGTATCAAAAAACATCAATTTGGAATTAGGCGCGTTTTCGTTGGTTTCTACCAAAAACCCGCCCTCTACGTTTTCTACAATACTGTACGAAAAGTTGGTAATATCGCCTACAATAGGCGTAAATACTTTTTGGCCACGGGCGCGATAAAAGAGCGCGTTGCCGTCTTTACCTTTGCCACGATCGGAGATGTTTAAAAACGAAAACTGCTCGTCTTCACTCACATACACGCCATTGAATCGCTGTGGATTGGATTTATCTTCAAAAACCAGTTCATCTGCCGACTGTGATGTTCCGAGTTTATGATAAAACACTTGATGATTTTCGTTTTTGGCGGCCAATGCACTCCCTTCGGGTTTGGGATAACGGCTATAATAAAATCCATCCCCTTGCCACGACGCGCCCGATACCTTGACCCACTCTATTTTGTCGGGCATCATTTGGAGCGTTTTCATGTCCATTATTTGGTATTCTTGCCAATCAGAACCTCCTTTGGAAAAACCCAAAACGGCATAATCGCCCTTTTTGGACAATCGAAACAGCGTCAGGCGAGTCGTACCATCGGTAGAAAGTTTGTTGGGATCTATAATCATTTCGGGTGTACCATCAAGTCCCTTTTGGCGATACAGCACCGACTGATTCTGGAGGCCATCATTTTTGTAAAAGTAAAAATACTCGCCTTTTTTGCTGGGTGCGGAGTATTTGGGATAATTGTAGGCTTTTTTCAAATCCTCAAAAATCTTGCCTTTAAACGCGATTTTGTTCAAATACCCAAACGAAACCTCATTTTGGGCTTTGACCCACGCCATTGTTTCGGCAGAACGGTCGTCTTCAAGCCAACGGTACGGGTCGGCTACCTTCGTACCGTGGTAATCATCAGTATGCTCGACTTTGCGAGTAGTGGGATAAGAAAATTGGGCCATAGCAGCAGTAGCCAGCAATACAAAAGCAAGTGTTAGTTTCATCATAAATGGTTTAGAATTATTGCACAATCATCATCACAGTCCTTCTTGCGTCAATTTGGCTTTGACAATGCGGTCCTTGCCGCTTAGGTCTTGGATGACTTGTACTTTTTGGAAGCCTTTTTCTTCAAAGAGTTGCTTGGTAGCCGACCCAAACTGCTCGTTGATTTCAACGTAGCAAGCACCTTTGGGATTCAAGTGTTTCAAGCAAAAATCAGCAATAGCACGATAAAAGAGCAGTGGATCTTCGTCTTCTACAAACAACGCCAAATGCGGTTCAAATCGCAGTACGTTGGGTTCCATACTGTTTTGCTCGGCGTAAGTCACGTAGGGAGGATTGCTCACTACGCAGTCAAATTGTCCTTCAAATGTATTTTCACGAAGAATATCATACTTCTCAAACGTCACTTCCGACAACAACTCACGGGCGTTTTCCTGCGCCATAGCGAGCGCGTCGTCGGATACGTCCCATCCCCAAACTTTGGCAAAAGACATGAACCTGTCCAGCGCAATCGCAATGCAACCGCTACCCGTACCTATGTCCAAAATTTTAACGGGTTCTTCGTCCCAAAAGCAGTCTTTTACCACCAGTCGCACCAGTTCTTCGGTCTCAGGGCGTGGAATCAGCACCGAAGGCGACACTTTGAACTCCAACCCACAAAAGTACGTCGCCCCGATAATGTGCTGCACAGGTTCGCTCTGATTGAGTCGAGCTATAATCACCTCCCAATCAGGATGCGAAGCATTGGCAGGGATAGGTTTGTCCACCATGATGTCCACGTTGCGGAGTCGCAAATAATGCTCCATCAACATAAAGGCCATCGCCCGCACTTCCTTGGGCGGGTAGGCGGTGACATTTTTTACAATGTGGTCAAAAAGAGGCTTGGCAGAGGCGTACATGCGCGTTTATTTCATGGCCTCACGCACACGCGCTTGAACGGCCAATCGTTGTTCTAAATTCTTTTTACTGGTGCGATACCAAAGATACCCGATAATGCCTACTATCAAATACGGAAACGCAAATAAATAGGCGATGCCCTCATTAATACCATTGCCGATGACATTGCGGCCTGTACTCATATTAGTCTGAACGGCACCCTTACACATCGCGCACTGCGCCACACTCACCCCCATCGTAAGGATTGAAAATACCAAAATTAATCCTATTTTTTTCATAAATAGTTATTCGTTAGCTGTTATCCGTTAGCCGTAAATTACTCATATTCAATCATTAAAAGACTCCCATATTCACTAAATCACAATTCACTAATTCACTCATCAATAATACGGTGCTATCATCAAATACACCACCACACCCGTCACACTCACGTACAACCAAATCGGAAAAGCCCACTTAACTACTTTTTTATGGCGTTCAATTTGTCCACTCAACGCAAAATAAATCGCTCTCAACACAAACCAAACCACTCCAATCGAAAGCACAATGTGCGAAATTAATAGAAAATAATAAATCGGACGAATAACGCCCTGTCCGCCATAGGCGGTGGACTCGTTGGAAAGGTGATAAAGTACGTAACTCACCAAAAACACCGACCCCAACACAAAGGCCAAGCCCATCATTCGGCGATGCATTTGGATATTTTTCTGTTTGATAAAGTAATACCCCAATAACAAAAACACCGCCGTCGCTGAATTGATAATGCCGTTGAGATGCGGAAGTATTTTTGTCCATTCACCCAGTTCAACCTTTGGAATACGTGGATTGAGCAGAATCGCCACTACAACAGGAATTGCAAGGGCAACGATATTGATGATTTTGTCGTATTTTTTGTCGTTTGGTAATGAAAGTGTGCTCATTGTTTGGCGTAGATATCTTGTAAAATTTTGATTTCAGCGAGCAGTCGGTCCACATCCACGGGGTCGGTAGCATCGTAGCGGCCTCGGATGTAACCCTGCTTATCTATTAACATAAACTGTTCGTGGTAAGGAATGGTTTTGACAGGTTTCTTTTTTTGCAAAGGTGTCGCCTTGAATTGCTCCAAAGCTACTTGTTCCTCTCCCACCCTTTTGACAATGACATCGTTTATCCGTAAGCCTTCTACCCGCGTCATTTGTTGCGCTATGGCAACCGCCGAATCGGCAAAGAATCCAACGACTTGGATTTTGTCACCTCCAATGTCTGGTATCTGGTAAAAAACCGTGTCTTTTTCATTCATTATTACCGCTCCGTTGGCATCCAATTTTGGCACCAAGTAGGGTAATTTAAAGTGATTCTCGGTAAAACCGTGCAAAAACAAAATGATGAAAGCTGGTAGTACCAACAAAAGTGTCAGCATACCAGCTTTGAAGTATTTTTTCATAATATTAGTAATGAGACTTGAGTATTGTGATATGGTTGACTTTACTAACAAAAAATACTAAACTCAATACACACCACACGCTTATTTATCTCAAATCGAAGATAGAACCGCCTTCCATCATCAAGGCCAAAAGCAGCCAAACCACAAAGATACAAGGAAGCAAAATCGTCCAAATCAATGACTTCATTTCATGTTTCAAGTGCATAAACTCACCAACGATGTAAAAAGCCTTAATGATGGTCATTCCAACGAATATAGCTGTCTTAAGAGGACTTGCGTGTAAAGTAAAAGCAATCGCAAACTCTAAAGCAGTGATAATCAAAAGAATCCAAAAGGTACGCCATATTGCTTTTCGTTGTTCTGCACCAGCGTTTTCTTCGTGTTCGTGAACAGTTGCCATAGTATTATTCAGAAAATGAGTTGAGAATTATGAGAGGTTGGTTTTAAACAAGATAAAAGAAAGTAAATACAAATACCCAAACCAAATCTACAAAGTGCCAGTATAGTCCTACTTTTTCAACCATTTCATAGTGACCTCTGCGCTCGTACATACCTGTAGCTGCACGATAGAAAATCAAGAAGTTAAGTACCACTCCCGAGAACACGTGCGTACCATGAAAACCTGTGATAAAGAAAAAGAAGTCGGCAAAGGCAGGTGGCCCGTATTGATTTTCAGTGAGGTTTGCACCAAATATTGTACGCTGTACCCACTCAGCATTCACGATTTCTTTGATAACTGTACCGTTATCAGTACCGTGGATGAAGTGAGTCCACTCCCAGGCCTGACAGCCCAAGAAAGCCAAGCCGCCCAAAATGGTCCAGAGCATGTATTTTTCTACCCCAGCTCTGTCCATACGGTGCCCCGCCTCTACAGCCAATACCATCGTAACCGAACTAAAAATCAAGATAAAGGTCATCAATCCTACAAAAACCAGCGGGAGGGCTACTCCGTGGAAAAATGGGAAAGCATCAAAGATTTTCTCGGGGATAGGCCAGTAGGTGGGAGAAGATACGAAATCAGCCACGACACCCTGATAACCAGGGTAGCTGAAACGAACCAATCCGTAAGAGACCAACAAGGCCGAAAAGGTAAAGGTATCTGAGACGAGGAAAATCCACATCATCAGTTTTCCGTAGCTGGCTTTCATCGGTTCTACGCCGCCGAGCCATACATTTTTTACATTAGGTTGTGCAGTTGCAGACATTACTCAATCAATTAGCAGTGATTAAATGCTTATCTAAAATATAAAAGAAACACAAAAAGATAAATCCAAAGTATATCTAAAAAATGCCAATAAGTCGTACAAATTTCGATTCTACGCAAATTTTTCGCGTGAACACGTAGCCCCATTGCCGATGTAAAAGTCACAAAAAGTACAATCAATCCAGTAATCAAGTGTACTCCGTGCAACCACGTAAAAACATAAAAGAACGATTGGGAGGGATTGCCTACAAAAAATATTTTCTGACTCACCAATTCTTTCCAACCCTCGAACTGCATCCACAAAAACGCCAGTCCAAGCGCAAAAGTAATAGAAATTGCAATTTTTAACGTACTGAAATTATCTTTTTTTGCTGCCCAGTAAGCCCAGTGCATTGTTAAGCTACTTATGATGAGTACAACTGTGCTGTACCAAAAAATCTGAGGTACTTCAAATTCCACCCAATTGCCTTCTGCTCTACGTACCAAGTACGCACTGGTTTGAGAAGCAAAAAGCATAATAATTGTGACAATAAAACCCCAAAGAATAAACTTCTTAGGGTCCATCGAAAGCGTTTCGGGTGCTTCTTCTATTTGTATTTTTTGTACTTGTTCCATTTTTAAAAAATATTCTAACCTCGCAAAAGGTTGATTTGTGTTACTTCCTTTCCAAAAATGGGGAAAGGAGGCTTATATCTTATCCAACAAAAATGCAATCTGCACAATCGGCAAATATATAAACGAACCAAACATTAGCTGTAACGCCGTTTTGTCGGTACATTTACGCATCAAGTGGAACGTTTGTGCCAAAAACAGCGTACCAAAAACCATTGCAACTAAGGCCGAGTTGATACCTGTCATACCAAGTTCATAAGGCAGCCAACCCACAGGCAACAAAAACACTGTGTAAATCATTATCTGAATTGCCGTGTTGATGTCCTTTCCTCCTTTGGAAGGCAACAATCTAAATCCTGCTTTTTTATAGTCTTCGTCAAGCACCCAAGCAATCGCCCAGAAGTGTGGGAATTGCCAAAAGAACTGAATCGCAAACAAAATCCCTGGTTCAAGTCCAAACTGATTGGTCGCGGCAATCCAGCCGATCATCGGTGGAAAAGCTCCTGGAAACGCTCCGACAAATACTGCAATTGGGCCTACTCTTTTCAACGGCGTGTAAACAAACCCGTAGAGAATCGTAGATAAAATCGCTAACGCACAGGCTCTGACATTGAAAAAGAAAAAGAAAATGAAGGTTGCACCTGCAAATAGCAACATTGCCAACCACGCTACTTCTCTTACGCCCAATCTTTCACTTGGCAAAGGGCGACTTTGGGTGCGCTTCATCAACTTGTCCAAATCCTTTTCAATGATTTGATTGATAATATTGGCCGCTCCTGTGATAGCAAACGCTGCCAAAACAAAAAGTGCCAAATGCCCCCAATTAACTTTATCAACGGCCAAGCTGTATCCAAACGCACCCGAAAAAGCCACTAACGAAGCCAAACGGAGCTTCATCATCTCCATGTAGGCTTTCAACTTTTCAGAAACAAAACTTAATGCTAATGTCATATCGTAGTTGTAACCAATTCAAACTGATTTTTAAATACACGCTTGCTGTTCAAAAACAGCCAAATGACAAATTGCAGTCCTACTCCTATCGTGGCCAGTGTGAGGTGGATGGGTTGCGCAAATGCAGGTACTGCAAAATACGCCAAAACAATCCCTGTAACAATCTCTACCACAATCAAACTCAGTAATGCCAGTGTAAGTTGATTCAAAATTCCTTTATGGCTATTTTTTTTCAACCAATAAACCAACCCAATGTGTAATCCTAAAATTAGAATCGAAAAAGAACGATGCACATAGAAAGTTAATCCTAAATTTTCAATCCATTCGCCCCTTTGTTCATCTCCCAATTCTTTCATCACCACATCCATCGCTTCGCGTACTTGCGTACCAAGCACTATCTGTGCCATCGAAAGAATAAAAGTAACAATCAGCCAATTATTCAAGAAACTCTTCCTACTAACCTGTTCTACTTCTAGGTGGCCTTTATAAGAACGTGCCATCACGTACAACAGCAAAAACACAATTACCAAAGCCAAAACCATATGGATTGTCACCATGACAGGGGAAAGCTCGGTAGAAACCACTTTCGACCCCAACCACCCTTGAAATCCGACTAATAAAAAAGCGGCTAAACTGTAATAAAAGACAGGCTTATCGGATCTAAGGAAGGGAATAGAAGCGAGTAGTGTTCCAAAAATGAGAAGCCCTGTAAATACACCAAATAGGCGATTAAGATACTCTATCCACGTCTTGGTGGAATTGAATACAACTTCCCCTTTGAGTTTTGCGCCATAGATTTCGGCGTAATTGGGGGGAAGTTGGGAAACCTCGGTCGGAGGCACCCAACTTCCGAAACATTTTGGCCAATCTGGGCAGCCCATTCCCGAACCTGTGCTTCTTACAATACCTCCAATAAGGATAAGTAAGTAAACAACAACAACGGTCAATAAAGCCAACCGACGGAAAAGCCGATTATTTTTTCTAGTGATGCGCGAATTGGTCATTATAGTTCTGCCCTTCTATCTCTTTTTCTTGGGCAATAAATGCGTTCTCATGCGGCAGATTAGATTCTGGCGTTTGAGAGTGTGGCACTGTTTGAGGAATAAAATCTTCTTCCGAACCAGGCTTGCTGTAATCGTATGGCCAACGATATACTGCTGGAATTTCACCTACCCAGTTCCCGTGACCTGGATTGACAGGTGTAGTCCATTCCAAAGTTGTTGAACGCCATGGATTCATTGGTGCAACTTTGCCTTTGAACATGCTGTAGAAGAAATTCCACAAGAAAATAAATTGCGCAAAGAAAGTAAAGATAGCCGCAATCGTCACAAACATATTCAAATCAGTAAACGATTTACCAAAATCAAAGCTGGTAAATTGATAATAGCGACGAGGGAAACCTGCAATTCCAATGTAGTGCAATGGGAAGAAAATCAAATAAACACCGATGAATGTGAGCCAGAAGTGGAGCTGACCAAGTGAGCTATTCATCATCCGACCAAACATTTTTGGATACCAATGATAAATCCCCGCAAAGAATCCAAAGGCCGAAGCCGCCCCCATCACAATGTGGAAGTGAGCCACTACAAAGTAAGTGTCGTGCAACTGAATATCCAGAGCGGCGTTCCCCAAAATGATCCCTGTCAAACCACCTGATACAAACAAAGATACCAAGCCGATTGAAAACAACATTGCAGAAGTAAATACGATGTTACCGCGCCACAAAGTCGTGATATAGTTGAAGGCTTTAACTGCCGAAGGAACGGCAATGATCAACGTCAAGAACATAAAGATAGACCCCAAGAATGGATTCATCCCAGTCACAAACATATGGTGCGCCCATACAATAAAAGCCAAGAACGCAATCGCCATCAAAGATGCAATCATAGCGCGATAACCAAAGATTGGCTTGCGTGAATTGGTAGCTATGATTTCAGAAGTAATACCTAACGCTGGTAATAACACAATGTAAACTTCTGGGTGTCCCAAAAACCAAAACAAGTGCTGGAACAAAATAGGACTACCACCTACATTTGGCAGTGCCTCGCCATTGATGTAAATCTCTGAAAGATAAAAACTTGTACCAAAGTGACGGTCAAAAATCAACAATAAGGCGGCTGATAACAACACTGGGAATGAAATAATACCAAGAATAGCTGTAATCATAAACGCCCAAATAGTCAAAGGCATACGGGTAAAGGTCATTCCTCGTGTGCGCAAGTTGATAATAGTAGTGACATAGTTCAAACTACCCAACAAAGACGCCACGATAAACAAAGCCATACTTAGAAGCCACAGCGTCATTCCCATTTCTGAACCCATATGGGCTTGAGGCAAAGCACTCAACGGCGGATAAATTACCCAACCACCTGACGCTGGCCCTGTTTCAAGGAAAATTGACCAAAACATCAAAACACTTGATACAAAGAAAAACCAAAAAGAGAGCATGTTCAAAAAGCCCGAGGCCATGTCACGCGCACCGATTTGGAGCGGAATCAAAAAGTTACTG
>JALOLW010000538.1 GCA_025455795.1 Spirosomataceae bacterium | reverse complement strand
TGGGTAAAATCGCGGTCGAGGGTTTTGTCCATTCGGGAGTTTTTGCCAAATGCCCCCAACACTATTTTGGCTTTCAATTTTATGCCACCATCGGTACTCATTTCATACACATCGCCGTCGCAAGTGGGGGGATTGACGACGCTACCGCCCAACAAAAACTGAACGCCGACGTTTTGGGCAAGTTGGTACAAAGCAAAGTCAAGGGTATAACGACTGACGCCAAAACCGCCCAAATCAAGCGGCGTGTCGAGGGCTTTACCCGAAGGCGACGTAAACCGAAACCGATGAATGGATTGCACATTCAACGTGTTCAAATTCAGTCCTAAACGTTGGAGATAGGGTTTTACTTCGTTGGAAACATACTCACCGCACACACGGTGAAATGGGTAGGTTTTTCGCTCAACGACCAATACAGAGTAGCCACGTAGTGCCAGTTCGATACTGCTCGTTAGCCCCGCCAATCCTCCGCCGATAATGACGACATCGTGCATAAGTTCTTGATTTACAGATTAAACCAGTAAGTGAGTTTGGCCTGAATCGAGCGGTTGCGTGATTGACCGTTGAGGGTATTATAATTGTCGGTATAAACCAAGAAAAAGTCAGACACAGGCGCAAACCGCCACTGCAAGCGAGTGTTGATGTTCATGTTTTCAAACTGACTGTTGTACTGCAAAAACGTCGTCCAAAAGACTGATTTGGAAAACGTCCAGTCCAAACGTGGCCCAATCAGAAAGATATTGTTGGTGGCAATAGGCAGCCGAATGTGGTTGTAAGTGATGTTCATGGCCAATGCGATAAACGGTTGATAACGGTAGTTGACCGAACCTGATAGACTCACGATGCTGCCGTTGTAATACCCACCCACAAGCGGTTGGGCAAAAAGCCAGAGTTTTTTGCGCTGGTCAGAGAAGTAGTTGGCAGAGAGGTTGTAATAGGTATAGCCTTCGCCTTTTTTGAGCGCGGGCAGGCGGCCATTGCTGCGGAGTGCGTCAAAATCGGCAAAAAGGTAGGTGTAGTTTTGATTGGCAGCGAGTAGTAGGCGGGCGGAATTTTGAAACGAAATCGAAACAAACGGCCCCACAGTGCGGTCGGTCACGCCGATATTAGGCATCTGATACTGTTCCATCGCCACCCCTATACTGTACCGATTGATGCGCTTGGTACGTGGATAAAACGACCACCCAAAGGTAGGATTGATGCGCAAGAAATCGCGGCGCGGTACAAAACCTACCTCTGAATCGTAGCCTTTGCCGACCCAGTCGTGCGCCCACCGAAACGTGTATCGAAGCACGCTGTACATGATAGAAAAGCCGTTGGCAAACGCATTTTTTTGTTGGGCTTCGCTAAACGACTGGTGATGATACAGTTTACCCTGCCAGCGGCTATCAGCAGAGGTAAAATTGTACTCCAAGCCACCCACGCGATTGAAGCGGGTGAGGTTGGAGGCGAGTTCGGGACGAAGGGTTTGTTTATTGACAAAAATCGCGGCGATATTGGAGCGACTAAACACCTTCCGCTGCACCGACGCCACCGTAAAATTGGCCCCCGAAATGCCCTTAAATTCGTCGTCGGCGGTTTGGGCGTTGAGAAGGCCGATGCGCCAGTTGTCGTCGAGTTTGCCGCTGAGGCGTGCGCCGTACAAAATCCGATTCTGCACGCCCACGCCCGTCGTGGAGTCTTTGGCAATACCGATTTGGCGCGAAAAAAATGGACTAATGATTTGATTGCCAATGCTTCCAATGCCGCTTTGTGGCCCCAAAAATGGATTGATAAGATAGCTACCATAGCCCGAAAAAAGGTCGGAGTTTTCGAGGAAGAACTGTCGCTGTTCGGGAAAATTGACATCAAAGCGCGTCAAATTGATGATTTGACGGTCGGCTTCTACGTTAGAAAAATCAGGATTGACCGTCAAATCTAAGTTCAGCCCCGGAGTGACGGCGATTTTGGCATCAGCCCCGACCGTAATGCGGCTACCGTTGTTGGGGTTTTTGGGATTGACAAAATCTTGTGACGCGCCCGTTGCAATGTACGGAATGAGCGAAATATTCGCGCCGGGTTTGCCGAGGGGTTTTTCAAACTCAATCGGAATGGCGTAACCCAAGTTCATAATCAACTGATTTTGGGGGACGCGCACGAGCGAGGAGTTTTCATTGGCTTGTGTATCAAACCGATACGCCTTAAACATCCAGTTTTTTGTGCCTTCTTTGAAGCGTAAAGTTGTAAACGGAATCGCTACTTCGGTGGTCCAATAGTTATCATAGACCTTGGCATTGCCAGTCCATTTGTTGTCCCAAAATTCACTAAAAAAGGCATTGTCCACCGCGCCATTGAAGAGCAACGCTTCTCGCATCACGCCGAGGGGATTCATGCCGAAAAGGAAACCGTTGGTGCGGTCGTTGAAAGTATCAAAAACAAAGCTCACGTTGAGCGATTTTGACTTCGGTTTGGTACTGAGCTTTGAGGGTATCGGTCGGAAACCATTGCCAAAAATCGCCCACCGACGTGGCGTTTTGCCAAATGGCTTCTATAAGGGGTATTTCTAAAATTGAATTTTAAAATTTTATGTTTTTTTTGGGATTGTGCTGATTTTTAGGGGGTTGCGTGATTTTTGGAAGTGAAACGAGAAATTTCCAAAAATGAAAAGCACAATAGACCTTGAATAAAGGCGGAAGTTGTTTAAACGATTTGGTGGTTTATTTAAACGCTTTTGAATGAGTGTTTAAAAATAACTATAAAAAAAGCAAAAAAGGGGTTGTAGCGGCTTTTTAAGGGTTTTTTGGGCTTGTTTTGGTGCGATTGGGTACGTATTTGGAGTGTGTTTATTAGCCTCGGCGGCGAGACGCAAAAACCAGTAGTAATTTTTCATTTTTGGAATCACTACTGGCATTACTACTGGGAATTACTACTGGTTTTTGATTTAAGACTCTTGGAATAATACAATTAAAAATTTTGGTTTGGTTTGGTGTTTGGGCTTGTGGGTAGCTAACGAAAAATCCCCCGAAGCAAGGGCTATCGGGGGATTAACATTCACGCAGTTTAGCAAGGACTTCTGTTAGACTGTACTACATTTGCAGGGCGCGTTGTGCCGAGCGATGGCTATATCACACACGCCTTCTTCCATACACTCTACGCTGACCATTTCTACCAAAAGCGGACCTAAAAGCCCAATCTCCTCTCGGTACATGTCTGACACTTGACTGTAGGTGCTTACCTCCATGGCTCGCGCCAAGCCGACTAATAAATACCGCCACTCTTCCAGTGGCTCAATGGCACGAATCTCTACTACTATGCGGTCTTTGTGGAGCGTTACCATGACTCACCTCCTTTCTCAAATAGTGGCAATGTGCCGCTCGTTGGGTTTGATTTTGGTAGTGCGGTAGAGCCACCACAGGGGCTGTGACCTTTAGGATGATTTGCTCGGCCCAATCTCTGAACAACTTGGCCCGCTCGCTCCTAATAAACATCCCTAATCTGATTACACCCGCCTTTGTCCAGTAATTTTGCTTGGTTTGTAGATTCCCTCGAGCGTTGGTAATTCCAACGCTCGGTACAAAATGAACACCTTCTTTGATTTCGGCCCTCTGGTCGTTTTTATGGCTACGAATCGTAGCCTCGGCCACACCGTAGCCAAGGGCTACGTCTTTGGTGGACATTAAAAACTCGAAGCGCGGGTCTTGGATGACCCCTACGGCTACCCCATCGGTTACGTGCAGGGTGAGTAATTGTTGGTTGTTGATTAATTCTTGCATTGTTCTGTTTGGGTTTTTTAATGCAGTGAATTGATATATACTTACCACCTTGATAAGCCAAAACAAAACGGAGCCGCTACGATTCCGTTTCCCAACCCAGAACAGGCAACCCGATTGACTACGGATTAACGAAAAAGCAACGACCCCGTTTTTATCGGAATCAAAATATTGGGCAACAAAAAAGCCTCGACACGTCGTCGGAGGCAGCTTTTAGCTGCATGTTCTGGTTTTGGGAAATCAAAAGTAATTACTACTTTTGATTTCCCAAAAAAAATCGTTTAAAATTATGAAAACACTGTTTGTGTTACTGCTTTTAAGCACCTCTGCGCTTACTCAAAACTGCCCTTACTTGCTAAAATCATTATCTAAAATAGACACAAATTACAACCATAAAAAAGGCGAACCCGTAAGGTTTAGGTTTAATTACGACGCAAGGTGGGCTATGTTAGAATCTCCCACTAGTGAAAAGCAAGCAGAAGCATTTATTTCAGACCAATCAGGAGCTAAATTATTTTTAGGTGCAAGAAAAGAAACAGGAGGTGTTGGTGATTTATTTGGAGATAACAAGAAGTTCTTATTTACTGTAGATATGCAAATTAAGTTTGATAAAAAAGGAAACTTTACAGGCGTACAACAAGGAGATAAATTAATCAAACCTGCAGATTGGAATAAACAAGTAGAATCTCAATTTAAGTAAGCAATAGTAAACTATGAAAAAGTGGATAATGATAATAATTGGTTCTTTGTTGCTAATAGTGCTTATTGCTGTAATATGGGAATTGGTTTATTTAAAAACCACCACAAAGCAAGAAGTATATATTTTACCTCAAAATTTTAAGGGTATAGTTTTAATAGCTTATGACCAAAAAGATGGGATAGATGATATAATAGAAGACGGGAAACTAATTTATAAAATACCACCAAATGGAGTATTAAAATTAAAGCGAAAGGAAGCGACAACACTTTCCCAAACGTGGTATTATTTTGAAGATACACAAGGAAAGAGAACAGAACTTTATAATTGTTTTGCCCCTTGTGATGAAATGAAAAACAACCCTGATAAAGTTTTTGCTTATGGAAAGTCAAATGGAGGTTTTGAAAATGAAGGAGAACAAATAAATATGACAACCTTTTTAGTTGGGACTTCTCACGACACAGATAGTCTTAATAAAGCAGATGAAAAATTTAATCCGATAGAGTTGCTAAAAAGATAAAATATCATTCCCCCAACTGGCGCAAGTCTTCCGAGGGTTGGCAAAGAACGTAAGGAGACTTGTGACTGAGTATAGTTTTAGGCTATGAAAATGGTTAAGAATTAGAAT
>JALOLW010000109.1 GCA_025455795.1 Spirosomataceae bacterium | reverse complement strand
AAATAGTTAAAGACGTTGAAAACGAAAACAGTAAAAACGAACTATTTGACGAGGACAAAAAACAAGTTCCCGACATTGGCTTTAAAGTATTTGACAGCGTAGAAGCTCCAAAACTGAAAGTTGATGACAAAGGACAAATACAGTTTCCTGAGTTTAATACCGATGCTTTAAGTCGTATTTACAATATGATTTTCACCGTTGGTTTAGACGAGCCAACCCAAGTCCCCGAAGAGGTTGTGAAAGATTGCATTTATAAAATCGGCAGCCATTTTTACATAACCAACAGCGAGAAAATCAGTAGAGACGTTTTTCAAAACGTCTTAGCAGACGCCAATAATGGTGGCAAAGTGTTTATTGACGGTTGGACAGCCAGCCTAAACGGAACATTGCAGAGCTATAAAGAAGATGTGAAGATTGTGTTTTGATGCCACTAAGTAGTACAGCGTATTTAGTTTACGGAACTATAAAGAATTTAGCGGAAATATCAGAACGCGGATGACGCAGATGTTCCAACGCGGGAGACAAAAAACACAAAAGTAAAGAATTGAAAATGAGTGTATTATTTAATTCTCAATACACAATACCATTTTCTCAATACTACTTATATTGTCGAAATATCTGTTTGAGAAAGCGCAGCAGGAGACTGAAAAATTGATAGCGGAAGGGAAAATAAAATTAGATGATATTGCACAGCAAAGACTTGATTTTCATCGCACGGGCAACCCCGCATAACTTTTCATTAACGCTCCCTCTCCCCCAAAATGTAGTAGCAAAATGCCACGAGAGTTTTTGTACTTTTGTGGCACTTGAAGACATCGTCAAGCCCGATTGCAACGTTTTAGGGTTTTGACCTGTCTGTTATCCAAAAAAACACTTAAATCCATGCTAAAACGCCTTTTGATGGCCTTTGTTTGGAGTATAGCACTCGGTGCTGCTGCCCAAACTCCCTCCAAGTACGACCCCCACGTATTGTTCAATCCACTCTTCAACTACCAGCCCGCCAACGAGTTTCGCACGGGCAGTGGCGCACCAGGGCCGCGTTATTGGCAAAACCGCGCCGATTACAAAATCGCCGTGTCGCTTGATGAACCCGCCAATACCCTCAGTGGCGAAGTTGAAATCACTTACACCAACAACAGCCCCGAAACGCTGCCTTTTGTGTGGTTGCAGTTAGACCAAAACGCCTTCAACGATACCTCTCGCAGCGGCAAAACCACCCCACTCAACGGCGGTCGCTACGGCAATCAGGGCTTTGAAGGGGGCTATACCATCAGTAGCGTCATGATTCAGCAAGGCAAAGGAAAGTACACCCCTGCCGATTTTATCGTGGACGATACTCGGATGCAAATTCGCCTCACCGACGCCCTCAAAGCCACGGGCGATGTATTGAAAATCAAAATCGGTTACGCTTTCAAAATCCCCACCTACGCCTCCGACCGCATGGGCAAACTCGACACCCGCAACGGCACTATTTACGAAATGGCGCAGTGGTATCCCCGAATGTGCGTCTTTGACGACATCGAGGGCTGGAACGTGCTGCCTTACGTGGGCGCGGGTGAGTTTTACCTCAATTACGGCGACTATGAGTTTAGCATCACCGTACCCTGGGACCACATCGTAGTGGCTTCTGGCGAACTCCTCAACCCCACCGAAGTAATGACCGCCACCCAGCTCAAACGCATGGAAGATGCCCGCAAAAGCGATAAAACGGTGCTTATTAGAAGTGAAAAAGAAGTAAAAGACAAAGACTCGCGCCCCAAACAAGAAGGCACGCTGACGTGGAAGTTTCGCTGCCAAAATGCGCGCGACGTGGCCTGGGCTACGTCACGGGCTTTTGTATGGGATGCCGCCAAAATCAACCTCCCCAGCGGCAAAGCCTGCCTTGCGCAGTCGGCTTACACCGCCGAAACCAGCGGCAACGACGCTTGGGGACGCTCCACGGAATACGTGAAAGGTTGTCTCGAATTTTATTCCAAATATTTGATGGAATACCCGTATCCTGTCGCTACCAACGTGGCGGGTGTAGTGGGAGGTATGGAGTACCCGGGCATTGTATTTTGCGCCCACAATGACAAAAAAGATGAACTTTGGGGCGTGACCGACCACGAATTTGGACATACGTGGTTTCCGATGATTGTGGGCAACAATGAGCGCAAGTTTGCGTGGATGGACGAGGGCTTCAATACGTTTATCAATATGCTCTCTACCGAAGCCTTCAACGACGGCGAGTACAACCGCGACCGCCTCGACGATATGCAAAACATCGCCCCGATGATTTTCCGCGAAGAAGCCGACCCTATCCTGACCATTCCTGATGTCATCAAATCCACCAACCTCGGTTGGGATGTTTACTACAAGCCCGCCATCGGCCTCAAACTCCTCCGCGAGGTGGTCTTGGGTCGCGACCGCTTCGACTACGCCTTCAAACAATACGTGAAGCGGTGGGCGTTTAAGCACCCCACGCCTTTCGACTTTTTTCGTACCATCGAAGATGCCGCAGGAGAAGATTTGGGGTGGTTTTGGAAAGGCTGGTTTTACGAAAACTACAAACTCGACCAGAGCGTCAAAGAAGTACAATACGTAGAACAAAACCCCAGCAAAGGGGCCATCATTACCATTGAAAACTTAGAACAGTGGGCCATGCCTACCTCCGTAGAAGTGGAAGAGCAAGGCGGCAAAAATCTGCGTGTGCCACTGCCCGTGGAAGTGTGGCAAAAAAGCGGTAAATGGACTTTCAAAGTCCCCACCAAAAACCCCATCAAAGCCGTCACGATTGACCCCGAACACCGCCTTCCCGACGTCAATCCTGCCAACAATACGTGGCGACCCGTGCGGTACGTATCACCGAGTGAAAATTGATTTTTGAGTTTCTAAAACTTTTTTGCTACTATTGTCAGCGCAGAACCATCCCAATGGCTGCGCTGATTTTTTATAACCCACTCAAAGTCTATATCAGATAACGTTCAACGAATAACTTTCTCCTAAATCGTGGAAAAGAAACCCAAAAAAAACCTCCTTTTTGAAGTCGCCTGGGAAGTCTGCAACCAAGTGGGCGGCATTTATACCGTGATTCGTAGCAAAGTCCCCGCCATGGTGGACCAATGGGGTGAAGATTACGTGTGTTTAGGGCCGTATTTTCCCCAACGCGCCCTGACTGAGTACGAACCCATCACCACCGACGACGGCTCGGGTCTCTACCAAATCGTGCAGAAAATGCGCGAAGAAGGCTACGCCGTGGAGTACGGCTATTGGCTCATCACGGGCAAGCCCCGCGTGGTGCTGTTTGACATCCGAAGTGTCACCGCCCAGCTCGACCGCATCAAATACGGGCTTTGGGAAAAACACCAAATTTCAACGACCCACGTGGAAGATTTGGTCAATCAGACCCTCTGTTTTGGCGAAATGGTGCGCGTGTTTTTGACGTACTTCGCCCAAGATTACGCCAAAAAATTCGAGATTACGACGCATTTTCACGAGTGGATGGCCAGTTCGGGTTTACCAGACATGCGCCGCGACGACGTGCGCATGGCTACGGTCTTTACTACCCACGCCACGATGTTGGGGCGATACATCGCTTCCAACGAACGTGATTTTTACGGCAAACTTCCTTACTACGACTGGAAACACGAAGCGCGTCACTACGGCATCGAAACCCAAGCCACTATCGAGCGACTCGCCTACCTGAGCGCGCACGTCAGCACGACGGTGTCGGACGTAACCGCCCAAGAATGTGAGGTTTTCTTTGGCAAAACCCCCGACTTAGTACTGCCCAATGGTCTTAATATTCAGCGGTTTGCGGCAGTACACGAGTTCCAAAACCTCCATATGAAGTACAAGGAAAATATCCACGAATTTGTGATGGGACACTTCTTCCAGAGCTACTCGTTCAACCTCGACAAAACCTTGTATTTCTTTACGTCGGGTCGGTATGAGTACGTCAATAAAGGCTACGACCTTACACTCGAAGCCCTCGCTCGGCTCAACTGGAAAATGGTACAAGCCAAAATGGACATGACCGTGGTGATGTTTATCGTCACCCGCCAGCCGTACCACTCTATCAATCCCGACGTACTCCAATCAAGGGCCGTACTGGGCGAAATCCGCCAAAACGTAGAGGCAATCAAAGAACAAATTGCTGAAAAACTATTCATAGCGTCGGCCTCGTCGAGCGACTACAACCTGCCCGACCTCAACAATATGGTGGACGAATACTGGCGGTTGCGTCTTCGGCGGACCATCCAAACTTGGAAAACCAAACGCCTTCCCCCTTACGTGACGCACGACCTCAAACAGCCCGACGCTATCACCGATTATTGCGAACGTTCGGGCCTCAAAAACCACGAGCAAGACCGCGTCAAAATCGTCTATCACCCCGATTTTGTGGCTTCTACCAACCCGCTTTTTGGGTTGGATTACGGGCAGTTTGTGCGCGGATGCCACTTGGGTATTTTTCCGAGCTACTACGAGCCGTGGGGCTACACCCCGCTCGAGTGCGTGGTGCGCGGTATTCCTACCGTCACCAGCGACTTGTCGGGTTTTGGAGATTTTATCATGCAGATTATGAAAGATTACGAAAATCGCGGCATTTATGTCATCAATCGCAAAACGCAAAACTTCGACCAAGCCGCCGACCAATTGGCCAACATTCTCTTCAAGTTTGTGAGAATGAACCTGCGCGAGCGGATTCAGCAGCGCAACAAAGTCGAAAACATCGCCGATGTATTTGACTGGTCAAATCTCCGCTCTTACTACGACACCGCCCACGACTTGGCCGCCAAAAAAGCGTTCAAAACGAAGGTGAATTAAGAAGAAGCGTCACATCAATGAATACCAAGTCCCTTTACCGACGCCATTTTGTTGGATTTGACGGGTTTTGACTAAATTTTCGAGGTGTTTTCGCAGGGTATTTCGATTGTAGTTTGTTGTTTTTGCCAATTCACCAATGGTTATTCTACCCGTCGAGCGTAGCATATCTAGAATCGTTTGCGACATATCGGGTAGTTGGGTGAGCAGTATTCGTTCTCGCTTAATTTTGGCTTCTAAATTGTTTTTCTGCTTCTGCATAGATTCCAAGAAAAACAGCACCCAAGCCTCCCAATGAGGCTCTGTTTGACGGAGACTTGACTGGGTTTGACGCAAAGCCCGATAATAGGCTGGTTTTTCTTTTTCGATAACTGCCTCCAACGAACTGTACGCCACATAATGATAGCCTGTTTTGAGTAGCAAAAAAGTAGTCAATACTCGTGAAAGTCGCCCGTTGCCATCTTGAAAAGGATGAATAGCCAAAAAACTGACGACAAAAAAAGCGATGACTAAAAGCGGATGCCAATCTTTTTTTTTCATGTTTTCCACCGTCCAAGCGACCAATTCCTCCATTCTGAGGGGTGTTTCTAAGGGCGTTGTCGTTTCAAAAACCACCCCAACTACCTGACCAAAAGGGTCGGTGGCTACCACGTGGTTGGGCATTTGTTTGTACTGACCTTTGTGCCATTGGTCTTTTTCGCTGTATTTCATCAGATAGCTGTGCAGTTGCTTGATAAAATTTTCGGTCAGGGCAATGTCGTTGAAATTATCAAAAACAATGTTCATCAAGTCAGCGTAGCCTGCTACTTCTTGTTCATCACGGGTTTCAAACTTTTGAATTTTAAGATTTCCCAACAGTTGTTCAACCTCTTGGTCGGTGAGAATACTGCCTTCAATGCGCGTGCTGGAAGCAATGCTTTCGATGGTCGCTACTTTTTTGAGTTGCAAAAGCCTGTCAGGGGCTATGTTTCCCAATGCTTGCCAAGCTCCCTTAAATTCGTCAATTTCAGTCATTAAATTGACAATAGGGCGTGTCAATATGAAATTCTCTACGTTCATAAATAACCATATTTTTATCCAAAAATACGCATAAAATTTATTTTCAAACATTCCATATCTAAAATTATTTAAATAATAACTATTCTATGAAACTTCTGCCCCCTCTCATTTTTGCCATAGAACAATACGGATTCGTGGCAACTCAAAATACACAAGCTCCCCCGTCCGAACACGTACAAAAATTGTCCGTTTTCGGACGTTTTTTATGCTTAAAAATTAACACAAAATTCTGAAAATCAAATACTTAAAATATTGGCACGACTCCTGCCATTGATTGTACCGAAACCAAAACACTGTCATGATTCAACTGAAAAACATTGCCAAATACTATCCTGCGGGATTTGGCAAAACCTACGTACTACGCAACATCAATTTAGAAGTCAACCAGGGCGAATTTGTGAGCATCATGGGGCCATCGGGGTCGGGCAAGTCCACCCTGTTACACATCATGGGACTGCTCGAAGAACCTTCGGAAGGTGAGTACCTTTTTTTGGAAGAAAATGTCGAAAAACTCAGCGAGAAAAAACGCACCGAACTCCACCGTCACCACATTGGGTTTGTGTTTCAGGCGTACCACTTGATAGATGAACTCACGGTTTATGAAAACATCGAAACGCCGCTTCTGTACAAGGGTACGTCGGGGTCGGAGCGCAAAAGCCGCGTAGCTGAACTCCTCGACCGCTTCAACATGGTTGCCAAAAAAGACCTGTTTCCCAGTCAGTTGTCGGGTGGACAGCAGCAGTTGGTGGGCATTGCGCGGGCCATTGTCCACGAGCCAAAGGTGATTTTTGCCGACGAACCCACGGGCAATCTCCACTCCGAACACGCCAAGCAAATCATGGAGCTTTTCAAGGAACTCAACACCAAAGACGGCGTCACGATTGTACAAGTGACTCACTCCGAAACCAACGCCGAATACGGCAATCGCATCATCCGCCTAAAAGACGGATGGATGGATTAAATCATTGATTACCAGTTTTTTATTAATAGTCGTAGCAATTTGTGGCATGAAACGATTTCCTTTTTTCTTACTGATTTTGGCGGCGATGACAACACACGCCCAAAAAAGCCTCACGCTGCGCGAGTGCGTGGATTTGTTGGTCAAAAACAACCTCAACTACCGCGAAAGCCAAATCCAAACCCAGAGTGCTACGGCGCAGTGGCAGCAGACCAAATCGCAACAGTTGCCGCAATTGGGTGCGGGCGCAGGTCAAAACCTCAACTTTGGCCGCAGCATTGACCGTTTTACCAACACCTACATTGATGAGGTTTATAACACCAACTTTGTCGGGGCAAGCGCACAAGTGATTCTTTTTCAGGGCTTTCAGCTTCGGAATCAAATCCAACAAGGGGCCTTGCTCAAAGATGCCGCCCTCAAAAACCAAGAAGCGATACTCAACCAGCAAACCATCCGCTTGCTTCAAGCCTACGTGCAAGTATTGACCACGCAGGCACTTTGGGAGGCCGCACAGCAGCAGGTGGCCTCGTCGCAGCAGCAAGTAGAGCGCGTGGGCAAGCAGGTAGCAGCAGGAACGGTGGGGCAGAATACCCTTTTTGAAATCAAAGCCCAACTCTCCAACGACCAGTTTGATGCCGTAACAGCCCGCAACAACTACCAATTGGCACGGCTGTCGTTGTTTCAATTGATGAACGTTGCCCCCGACGAGAGCGTTGTTTTTCAGCCTATTGCCGACGCTTCTACGTTGTCTAAGCCTGATTTTTTGGCCGAAAACGTGTATGAAGAATCCGCGAAGTTTTTTCCCGAAATCAAAAGCAGTGAGTTGCGTCTCAACAGCACCGATTATCAAATCAAAGCCATCAAAGCCAACTTGTTGCCTTCGGTGTCTTTGTCGAGCAACTACGGCGCGTTTTATGCCTCTTCCAACAGCGAACCTAACTATTTCAAGCAGTTGGACGCGACCCGCAACGGCTCGTTGCAGTTGGGGCTAAATATTCCTATCATGGGTCGTTGGCAGGTTCGTCCGCGCATTGCGTCGGCCCAAGCCCAGCGACTCCTGAACGAAAATCAGCTCAATCTGACCAAACAACAACTGCGTCAATCTATCGAGCAGGCCATTTTGCAGCTCAACGCCACGCACGACCGCTACGTGGCTGCGCAAAGCCAAGTGGAGTCGCTCAAAGCCAATTTTGGCGCGGCGGAGAGCCGCCTGGCGGCAGGAACAGCCAATATTTTTGAATATACCCTCGCCAAAGCCAATCTTGCCCGCGCCGAAGCCAACGCCATTCGCGCCCGCTACGAATATGCGTTGCAGCACTACATTATGGATTTTTATCAGAAAGGTAAGTGGGAATTGTAATTAATCAGCCCCAAAACAAACGCCCGCAAAAATTAAATTTTTGCGGGCGTTTGTTTTGATAATGCGGATTGTCAGGCCCCAAATCCTGCAAAAAGGGCCGCCACTAAAATCACGCCCAAAATCAGCACCAACAGTTCAATAAATCCGAGGGTAATTCCTGCAATGGCCCAGCCTCTTCCGCCGAGTTCTCCCCCACTCCTTTTGATTTTCCCTAAACCTATGAACCCCAAAACGATAGCGGCAATCATCCCCAGCACAAACAACAAAGGCAATGCAGTAAATAGACCCACGATAGCCACAATAGCCGACCCAAACGATGCCACCGCTATCCCGTCGGTGCGCTTGGCTTTGGGTGCTATGCCCGACTGATTCGATATTTTTTGGAGTTTTCGCACGACTACCTTATTGACAATTTTTTGCTTCAATGTCATTTTTTGAGGTGCTACTATTGTGACGATTTCGGGTTGAGTTGCCGTTGTTACGTCGGCTACTGTTTGAGCCGTTGTTGGGGCAGTGGCCACTGTTGCGGCCTCAGTGGCGGGAATTTCATCCGTCACACTTACTTTAGCAGGCTTGCTTTCTGACGAATAATACTCAAACTTGGGGGCAGGCACTGAGGCAACATACGCCTGACGCTGGCACGAAGCCAATAAAACTGTGGCAAAGAGGAAATAAACGAGTTTTCTCATAAACGAACATTTGGTTTGATTGATTACTGGCCTCAAAAGATAGCATCGTGCAATATTTACTACATTGAGGCGTATTAGTGAGGGAACGCCCTCAAAAATTTTCTTTTCTAACAATCTTTCGTGATTTTTGTGCTTAATATTTAACTGTCACAGTATGCTTTCTTACATTATTTGGGACATCAACCCCGAAATTTTCAGCGTCGGTAGTTTTTCGATTCGTTGGTACGGTTTGTTGTTTGCATCAGGCTTTTTAATTGGGCAGCGCATCATGGCGCACATTTTCAAGGTAGAAGGTTTGAAAGAAAGCCTCCTCGACTCGCTCTTGCTGACGATGGTATTGACAACCGTTTTGGGCGCGCGGATTGGTCATTTTGCTTTTTATGAACCCGACGTATTGCTCAACAACCCCCTGCAAGTCATCACGCCGCCGTTTGCGGGCTTGGCCAGCCACGGGGCTACTATCGGTATTTTGTTGGGCTTGTACATTTACGCCCGAAGCAAAAAAATGAGTTTTTTGTGGTTGGTAGATCGCATCGTGATAGGCGTTGCATTGGGTGGTTTTTGTATTCGGATGGGCAACTTGATGAACTCGGAGATTGTGGGCAAAGTCACCGACGTACCTTGGGCTTTTGTGTTTATGAACAACACCGAGTTTACGCAGTACCCGCGCCACCCCGCGCAGTTGTACGAAGCACTTTCGTGTTTGGTACTGTGTTTTGTACTTTTTGCAATATGGAAACGCTTCAAATCGCAGACACCCCAAGGACTGCTCCTCGGAATTTTCTTGATTTGGATTTTTGGACTGCGCTTTGTGTATGAGTTTTTTAAGGAAAATCAAGTGGCTTTTGAAAACGACCTCACTTACAACATGGGCCAAATCCTCAGTATTCCAGCCGTATTGCTTGGGGTAGGTTTTTTGGGGTATATGTGGGTCAATCGCCACAAAGAACAGCGAATTTTTACCGATGATTTGGCTGCGGAAAAACACAGCGTCGAAACCATAAAATAAGTCAGTACAAAAACGTATTGGATAAAAGTATATCCTTGGGAGAACTTCGTCGTTCTCCTTTTTTTGTTTCACTAAACCAAAAATCCCAATGAAAACGCTCAAAAACCTT
>JALOLW010000108.1 GCA_025455795.1 Spirosomataceae bacterium | reverse complement strand
GATTGCCTAATTTTACCCAATCAATCCAACGCTCATTCTGTGAGTTTAGCTCACAAAATGGATTTAGAATGTCTGTTTTTTAAACCCCTCAAAATCAATGCAAAAATCTCTACTCTTTCTGTTCATTGCCGCTATTTCGGGTCGTTTGATGGCCCAAAACTACCAAGCCCCCGTTTTCACTGACCCCGACCGCCTCAAAAAAATCGAAGCCTTGCTTCCTGCGGTGGACAAGATTTACCGCGACTACGCCGAGAAAAATCACTTTCCGGGCTTTGTGTATGGGGTGGTGCTGGACGGAAAACTCGTTCATACTGGCAACCTTGGCTACACCGACCTTGACCGCAAAACTGCCGCCACTTCACAGTCACTGTTTCGGATAGCTTCGATGAGCAAGAGCTTCACTACGATGGCGATTTTACAGCTACGCGATGCGGGTAAACTTTCCCTCGACGACCGCGCCGATAAGTACATCCCCGAACTCAAAAAATCGCCCCTGCTCACTACCGACGCGCCCGCCATCACCATTCGGCACTTGCTCACACACGCGGCGGGTTTTCCCGAAGACAACCCCTGGGGTGACCGCCAACTCGCCGATACCAACCAAGAACTGTTGCAGTTGGCTCAAAGCAAAATGTCGTTTTCTAACGTGCCGGGCATCACCTACGAATACAGCAATTTGGGTATCACGTTGCTGGGTTATATCATCCAAAAAGTAGCGGGCAAAACCTATCAGCAGTTTATCAATGAGCAGATTTTCAAGCCATTGGGTATGAACAACACCCAATGGGAATACACCCAAATCCCCGCCGACAAACTCGCCCACGGCTATCGCTGGTACAACAATCAGTGGAAGGAAGAAGCCCTGCTGCACGACGGCGCCTACGGGGCAATGGGCGGATTGATTACATCGGTGGAGGATTTTGCCAAATACATGGCTTTGCACCAACAGGCTTGGCCACCCCGCAACGACCCCGACAATACCCCGCTCAAACGCGCTTCGCTGCGTGAAATGCACTTTCCGTGGAATATCAACGGCTTGAATCCCAACTACAAGTACGCGAGTGGCCGCCCGTGCGCTACTGCGTCGGCCTACGCCTACGGCCTCAATTGGATGCGCGACTGCGACAATCGCGTCTATGTGGGTCACAGTGGCGGGTTGCCGGGCTTCGGGAGCAATTGGCGGTTTTTGCCAGAGTACGGCATCGGGGTAGTGTGTGCCGCCAACCTCACCTACGCACCCACCGCACCCGTCAATTTGCGCGTGTTGGATACGCTCATTGTGGGGGCGCAACTCAAACCCTACCAACTGCCCGCCTCGGCCATTTTGAAACAACGCCAAAAAGAACTTACTTCTCTCCTACCCGATTGGAAAAATGCCGACAAGAGCGGCATCTTTGCCGAAAATTTCTTTGCCGATTACGTTGTCGAAGACTTGCGTACCAATGCTACCTCTTTGTTTCAGAAAGCTGGTAAAATTTTGAACGTCAAAGAGATTGTGCCAGAGAATCAACTGCGAGGGGAGTTTGTGATGGAAGGCGAAAAAGCCAATATTCGCGTGTTTTTTACGCTTACGCCCGAAAATCCCGCCCTGATTCAAGAGTTCAGAATCGGCGAAATCAAGTAACCTTTTTAATACATCATGCGACCTCTTTTCTTTTTTTTCTTGCTTTTGGCCACGGCTGTTGATGCCCAAGAATACGATTTACTGATTCGCAACGGCAAGGTGGTAGATGGTACGGGCAATGCTTGGTACCGAGCCGATGTGGGTATTAAAAACGGCAAAATCGCCAAAATCGGTAGCCTCCCTACCGCCACGGCAGTCCGCATCCTCAACGCCAACGGCATGGTGGTCTGCCCGGGTTTTATAGACGTGCATACCCACATCGAAGACGAAGAATTTAAACTCCCCACCGCCGACAATTTCATCTACGATGGGGTCACGTCGGTCATTACGGGCAACTGCGGTCTGTCCAATGTCAATTTAGGGCTGTATTTCAAGCAGTTGGATAGTGTCAAAACCTCTGTCAATATCGGCTCACTCATTGGTCACAACGACGTGCGGCGAGCGGTCATGGGCAGTATCAACCGCCTGCCAACGCCCCCCGAACAGCAGCGCATGGAGATGCTCGTCAAGCAAGCCATGCAAGACGGCGCCGTGGGGCTTTCGACAGGGCTGATTTATGTACCCGGCACGTACTCCAAAACCGACGAAATCGTGGGCTTGGCCAAAGTGGCGTCGCAGTATGGTGGTGTGTATGCTTCGCACATTCGCAATGAAGGCGATGATGTCCTCACGGCCATCGAAGAAGCCATCACCATAGGGCGGCAAGCGCAGATTCCCGTGCAGGTGTCGCATTTTAAAGTGAGCGGGCAAAACAACTGGAAACGCTCGGTAGAAACCTTGGCCGCCATCGAAAACGCCCGCCGAGAAGGCATCGAAGCGACCATAGACCAGTACCCTTACACCGCAAGTAGTACGGGCCTGAACACCCTGCTGCCGAGTTGGTCGCTGTCAGGAGGGCTTGATTCTATCCGAGCGCGCATCAACGACCCCGTGCTGCACAAACGCATGGTGGCTGAAATGCTCGGAAGCCTCAAACGCCGTCAGCAAAAACACTTTACCTACGCAGTGGTGGCGTATTTCAGGGCTGATACTACCCTCAATGGCAAACACATCGAAGAAATCAACTTGCTCAAAGGCCGCAAACACAAAGCCCGCGACGAAGCCGAAACCATCCTCGAAATGGCCGCGCAAGGTGGTGGTAGTATGGTGTTTCACGGTATGGGAGATTGGGACGTTGAAAACATCATGCGCTATCCCCAAAATATGTTTGCGTCCGATGCTTCTATTCGCGTGTTTGGATTTGGCGTGCCACACCCGCGCGGCTACGGCACCAACGCCCGCGTGTTGGGATATTATGTGCGTGAACGCAAAGTGATTGGATTGGAAGAGGCCATTCGCCGTATGACTTCGCTTCCTGCCCAAAAATTCAAACTCACCGACCGTGGTCTCCTACTGCCCAATATGGCCGCCGATGTGCTGATTTTTGACGAAAATACCATCATTGATGCTTCCACTTACGACAAACCGCACCAATTCTCGCGCGGCATCCACTATGTCGTGGTCAACGGCGGGCTTGTGGTGGATGCCCAAAAACACACAGGACTGCGAAGCGGCGTAGTACTACGACGAAAAGATTGAGGTCTGATAACGCGACTTTTGCGTAAATAAGCTACTTTTGATTCTTGCACAGCACTAAATTTTCTTTTATGCGTTTTTTTATAAAATCACTTTGGGCCGTAGGCGTTGGAGTAACAACCGTCGCCATCTTGATTTCGTGTGAACCCAAAAACCAACAAACTTCCGAAACAACGACCGCCCCTACCGATAGTATCACGGCGACGGATGACCGCGTGCCAAGTAGCAATCAGTCCGAACTGATGCGCACCATCATCGGCCCGCCCACGGGCGATTTCCGAGGGTTCAATTTCGGCGACCCCGTCAGTAAGTTAAAGTCATCCGAAACCTTCGAAATGTTTGAAGATAGTACTGACCACGTGGGTTTTACGCACGAAACGGACAATTTTGAGTCTGTTGATGTAATTTATTATTTGGACAACAACCAGGCCATGAATGGGGTACGAATAGACGTGTACCTCAATAATGCCAACGCGGCTACCCAACTTTGGGAACAGTTTGACACTTACTTATCAGGCAAATACACCGTCGAGAAACGACAGGGGCAAACGGCTTTTTGGCGCAGAACTGACGGTAAAAAAATAAAACTCGAAAACGTTAGCAAAGACAAAGATTTTGGCATCAGGCTCATCATAGGCGATAAAGCCAATATCCCTACTGCGGCCAAAATAAACACCTAAAACCATGCACATCGTCATCATCGGCAACGGAATCGCGGGCATCACGGCGGCGCGGCATATTCGCAAACTCAGCGACCACCGCATCACGGTTATTTCCAAAGAAACCGACCACTTCTTCTCGCGCACTGCCTTGATGTACGTTTATATGGGTCACCTTCGGTACGAGCATACCAAGCCCTACGAAGATTGGTTTTGGGACAAAAACCGCATCGAACTCATTCGCGGGACGGTCGAAAAGATTGATTTTGACCAAAAAACACTGCACTTGTCGGCTGATAGTCGTGTCGTCAAGCATCAACCCACACTTTTGGAAAAACTCACAAAAACTGTATTTCCAACCATTCAAACGCCCCAAACACTCCCAACTGAACTAAAATACGACAAACTTATCATCGCCACGGGGTCGGTGCCACGCTGGGCAGACGAGTACCCGCGCGAGTTGGCAGGGGTGCAAGGACTGTATAGTTTTCAGGATTTGGAATTGCTCGAAAAAAACACCCAAAATGTTCAGAAAGCGGTCATTGTGGGTGGCGGACTGATAGGCGTAGAAATGGCCGAAATGCTCCACTCACGCGGCATCCACGTGACCATGCTCGTGCGCGAAGCAAGCTACTGGAACAACGTACTGCCTCACGAAGAGTCTGCCCTCATCGGTCAGCACATTCGTCGCCACGGGATAGATTTGAGGCTTTCTACCGAACTCCGAACCGTCAAAGGCAGGGCGCGGGTGGAAGCCATCCAAACCAAAGAGGGGGAAGAAATCGCCTGTCAGCTCGTGGGGGTGACGATTGGTGTAATGCCCAACGTACAGTTTTTACAAAACAGCCCGCTCCGCATCAATCGCGGCGTAGTGGTCAATGAATATTTGGAAACCAACTTGCCCGACGTATATGCCGTGGGTGACTGTGTAGAACATCAACAGCCACGCGAAGGTCGCAAAGCCATTGAACAGATTTGGTACACGGGTCGTATGATGGGCGAAACCGTCGCACGGACGATTTGCGACACACGCACCGCTTACCAACCAGGCGTTTTTTTCAATTCGGCTAAGTTTTTCGACATCGAATACCAAACCTACGGCGACGTTCCCGCCCAATGCCCGCCCGATGTTGCGTCGGTGTATTGGCAGCATCCTACCAAAGAAGTCGCGCTACGTATCAACTATCAAAAAGAAAATCAAGCAGTTACGGGCTTCAATGCCTTTGGGCTACGGCTGCGGCACGAGGTCTGCGAAAGGTGGCTCAAACAACATCAGACGATAGAATACGTACGTCAGCATCTTCCGGAGGCCAATTTTGACCCCGAGTTTTTTGAACGTTACGAAGCCCAAATCACAGCCACCCTCTGACGCGCTTTCAAGCAGTTTTGCTTACATTTGCGGTATTGTAGTGCCGTACTGAATATGACACATTGAATGGACAAAATATTACTCGAATCTCTACCCTCGAAATTAAATCTTACCTCTGCATTTTGCGAGGTTTTGGCCGAAGCAGCCATTGTTTGTTTAAGTTCTCAAAACCATCAGCAGGGAGTTTCGCTTAAAATCACAACTGACTTTGGCAATAAAATATCTGCTATTTTTTGGGAAACAGAAACCAACGAAAGACTATTAAAAACACACAAAGATGAAAACCGTGCTACTGATTGGGGAGCGATGTGTATTTCACTTTTTTTGGCATTACATCTCACCGAGTACGACGAATTTGAAACCAGCATGAAAGCCGACGGCATTGATTTCTGGCTTAGTCGAAAAGATGAGTTTGGTTTTTTGGCAAGGCTTGAAATTTCGGGTATCAGAAAAGAAACACCGACTAACAAGGCAGAATATCGCGTGAAAACTAAAAAGCTGCAAACAGAACAAAGTGATGAACGAGGATTACCGGCTTTTATCTCCATTGTTGAATTTAGCACGCCAAAAGCTATCTTTGTAAAAAAATGATGGAAACAAACTCTAAACAAATACACCGAGAAGCGATGCAGTACGCGCAAGAAGGAATGATTGCTCACCAAACGGGGCAACAAGAAAAAGCCATGCTGTATTATGAAAAAGCGTTTGAATTGGAAAAGCAAGCTGCTATGTCATTTTTGGAGGGAGATAAACAGCCAACGAGAGCGATTCTGTTTAGAAGTGCGGCATCATTGGCTCAAAAATGTAACAAAATTAGCGAATCTCAAAAACTCATTACGCTTGGTTTAGCGGGAAATCCACCCCAAGAAATTGCAGAAGAGTTGAGAAGTTTACGTAAAAATATCCTTGCTTCACGCCAAAAACGACCTTTTAGCATCAGAGGTTTTTTGAGAGTGGCCGATAGTACCAAAAATATCATACAAATCATCAACGATGCAGGTACTATCCAAAAAATTGTAGTTCCCAACGGTTTGTCTGAGATTGTAAAAATATTCTGGGAAGAAGAAGTGAGTGCCACAGTAGTCAAAGAACGCCACCGAATGATATTGCGGGAACTGAATAAGGCGTCTTAAATTTTGCCATATAACTTGTTAATAACCAATCCATTCTCTGTGTCTGACTCTTCCAAAAATCCCGTTTTAGCTTGGTTGCTGCTTGTGTTGTTGGCGTTGGTGTGGGGTACATCTTTTATTTTGATGAAAAAAAGTTTGGCTACGTACAGCGTCACCGAAGTAGCAGCGGGGCGGTTGTTTCTGGCATCGCTCTTTTTTTTGCCCATCATGCTCCGCACGCGCGTCCCGCGTGACCGCTTCCCCTACTTACTAATTTCGGCCTTGATGGGCTACGTTATTCCCGCGTTTTTGTTTTCCAAAGCAGGCACCAGACTCAACAGCTCGCTTTCAGGAATGCTCAATTCGCTCAGTCCGTTGTTTACGCTTATCATTGGATTTGTGTTTTACGGGCAGTCGCGTCGTTGGCTTCAAATCATCGGTATTTTGATAGGGCTGACGGGATCATTGCTGCTGATTTTTGCCCAGCAAACGGGTTCCATCAACCTCACCGACCCTTACGCGCTGCTTATTGTGAGTGCCACGGTGATGTACGGCATCAACATCAACACCATCGTCAAACACCTGAGCCATTTGCCCGCCTTGACCATGACGGCTTGGACGTTTGCGTTTATTGGGCCTATTTCGTTGGTGGCGTTGCTTACCTCCGATTTTTTTCCGAAACTTGCAAGCCCTCAAAACCTCCAACCTACGCTTTACTTGTTGATTTTGGGGCTGTTGGGGTCGGGATTGGCATCCATACTTTTCAACCGAATTGTGCAGTTGGCATCGGGGATTTTTGCGTCGTCGGTCACTTACCTGATTCCGATGGTAGCCATCGGGTGGGGATTGTGGGACGGCGAAAATATCACACTCCAACAATTCATCGGAATGGGGGTTATATTGACGGGAATTTATTTGGTCAATAAAAAATAAAACCATGTATAAAGTCATCATCAACGAACAGCAAACTTACGACGTAACCGCTGGTAAAGAGGGACTTATCCTCAACAATCAGCCGTTTGCGTGGGATTTGGTGGCACTCGGCAACAACCACTTTCACGTTTTGCACAACAACCACTCGTACAACGCCGAAATCATAGAAGCCAACGCCGCCGACAAGACCTTTAAAATCAAAGTCAATCAGCATATTTACCGAGTGGCGGCCAAAGACCGCTTCGACTTACTGCTCGAACAAATGGGCATGAACAGCACCACCAAAAACAAAGTAAACAACATCAAAGCACCGATGCCCGGACTGATTTGGGACATCAAAGTACAGGTAGGTGATACCGTCAAAACGGGTGATGTGGTGCTGGTACTGGTGGCGATGAAAATGGAAAATGCCCTCAAATCACCCGGTGATGGAGTGGTCAAATCCATCAAAATTGGCAAAGGCGATAGTGTAGAAAAAAATCAAGTATTAGTAGAATTTGAATAAAATCATCATTTCCATGCAACCAAAATACAAACGTATCCTCCTCAAACTCAGCGGTGAATCTCTCAGTGGCGCAGACAAGCGCAATATCATTGATTCGGATGTTTTGCAGCAATATGCCAAAGAAATCAAAAGTGTGATTGACGTGGGCGTAGAAGTAGCCATCGTGATAGGTGGCGGCAATATTTTTCGGGGAGCATCGGTCGAAAAAACGGGCATTGACCGCGTGCAGGGCGACCAAATGGGTATGCTTGCTACGGTCATCAACGGCATGGCGATTCAAGGTTCGTTGGAAAAAAATGGCATGTTTACGCGCCTCATGTCAGCCATCAAAATGGAGCAAGTGGCCGAACCCGTCATTCGCCGCCGTGCGGTGCGTCACTTAGAAAAAGGCCGCATTGTGATTTTTGGCGCAGGCACGGGCAACCCTTATTTTACCACTGACTCGGCGGGGGTACTCCGCGCCATCGAAGTCAACGCCGATGCTATTTTGAAGGGTACGCGCGTGGACGGCGTCTATTCTGCTGACCCCGAAAAAGACCCCAATGCCACTCGTTATGAACAAATCAGCTACGATGAGGCCATCAACAAAAACCTCAAAATCATGGACTTGACGGCTTTTGCCCAAGCCAAAGAAAACAACCTGCCCATCATCGTATTTGACATGAACAAAGAGGGCAACCTCCTCCGCCTCGTCATGGGCGAACCCGTGGGTACGCTCGTCACGAAGTAGCCGCACACCCGCGCACAAGGCGCAGGACACGGCTCATCTCGACTTCGCTGCCGATCGTTAGGCGGAGGCAAGATGCAACAGGGTAGCTCACCAAAATATTGAAGGCCAAAAGTGCGGCTTTGACTTGTTCAAACAATACCTCATCTTGAAAACGCAATAAAATGAAGTTGGAAGACGAGGGCTTCGCCGTGAAGCCGTGTCCGCTCATTTCATCCAACTGTTCAAAGACAAAATCCCGCAAGTTTTTTATCCGTTCACGGTTGATATGCAAGGCGTTGGCAACGGCAGCGTTGGTCAATAATTCGGTCACTACGACTTCGGTGAATACATTGATGGTGAAAGGAACGCTGTAATTCTTCAAAACTTTCACCAACTCACTGTTTCCTACCAAATACCCAAAACGTGCGCAAGGCAAACCGTATCCTTTTGAGAGCGTTTTGAGAACCAACAGATTGGGGTATTGGGTAGTCAATGACACCACTGTTTCATCCCCAAACTCGGCGTAGGCTTCGTCCACCAAGAAAATACAGTGTGAGTTTTCGGTCAGCAGGGTTTCCAAATGCGCCTGTGGCAAAGTAGTTCCCATCGGATTGTTGGGAGTGGTCAAAATCACCAATGCTGGCTCATTGACTTTTGGAAAAGTGCTAAGGTCATAGCTTCCATCTAAATCCAACGCCCACTCCTGCTGCGTCATTCGCTCGTTTTGGCATACTTGATGATAAAAAGTAAACGTAGGCGACTCAATGACCACCTTAGAAAGAAACTTTGCACAGCCTCCCACCACCTGCTGAATCAACTGCGACGAACCATTGCCCAATAGTACGTTTTCGGGCTGTACCTGAGCGTGTTGGGCCACGAGTGCGGTGAGTTGGGTGTTGTAAAAATCAGGATAACGATTCCACGCTAAGTCGGCCATTTTGGCGGTTATCTGTTGTTTCAAAGCAAGCGGCAAATCAAAAGGCGATTCGTTGCAGTGCAGGCGTGTAGGCTGCGAAGCGTGTCTTTCTGCCCAAAGCTGCTGCTCAAGGGCGGGCTGTTGTGGAATAAACAAAGGGGCAATCGTGTTCATAATCGTTGAGAATTTTGGGAGAATTTTGGCAACTGAAAAAATTTCTAATTTATACCGCCCAAAAAAGGCTGGTGATTTCTTCGCCTTCAAACGTCGTGGCGTAGCGATTGGGGAGGTCGGTTTGGAGGAGTGTACCGTTGAGTTGGGTGTATTGAAAAGCAGCGGTGCGTTTTTGCAACTGAAATCCTGTTTCTTCCAACAAGCCCGCCCACTGCTCGGTAGCGTAGTGTTTTTCTACCCGAATGGCCTCGCTATTGCCGAGTACATCCTCTATTTCACGGCTAAAAAACAACTTCAAAGCCGCCTTTTCGGTGGTGTCAATGATACGAAACAAAGCACCGTAGTGATTGACGCAGTTTTGGAAGCGCGTGGCATAGCGAGGCTCGTAGTGGTCGGAGTTGGGTTCGCTCAATGCGAGGGCGTTGATGTTCAAGTTTTTCAATGTTTCAAACACCTTCTGGCGGTCGGTATGCTGCTGAATATGATGCAACGCAAAAGAAGCGTTGACGTATAGCCCATCGTATTGGAGAGGGAGCATTTGACGCAAATCGTCCAGTGTAAGTTGTTCAATGAAAGCCACTTTCGAGACTATCTTCACTTCAAAGCGGGCGTTTTGGCTGGCTTGACCGATGTTTTGATGGGCAGTCACGATTGCCTCTTCAAACGGTTCAATGCCCACGACGGTCAAGGCCCTGACTTGATTATTTGTTTTTTGAGTCAAGCCTTCAATGATGTGCTTGACTTGAAAACCCGTGCCAATACCAATGTCTATCAATACGGGTTGGGTATGTTGGGCAAGCGCGTCTATCAGTAGTGTATTGGTACAGTGTTGGCTCAAATTGGCAAGAGGAAACTGCTGAATCAACAGTTCAAAAAGCCGAATTTGAGGAATCTCAAAACGTTGAAGATAAAGGTGTTCTTGGGCGTTATTTCCGCCAAAATGCTTTCTCATGGCTTTGGAAAGCGTATAAGCAAAGAGCGATTGGGGCGAGTCTAAGTCGGTCACTGATGCCTCATAGATGTCGTCCAGGAGGCTTTTGTCGGCGGGAGTCATGTCTGATGGCATTTTGTGTGCCAGTGCGTTGAGTTCAGTCAGAAAGTCGGTGGCGAGAGAAAGCATTGTGCAAGGGTTTTTTGTTTTTGACTTGACAAAAGTAGGTTGGAGAAGTAACCCCAACAAAAAAAGAATAACTGAGTGGTGTCATATTTCGTTTGAATGGTAGCAAAAATGACACCCAAAGGCTATCTTTAAGCCCTCAACAAAATCCTCAACCCCAATGCGTTTTTCTATTTTGGTCAAAGCCTCCTTCCTTTTAGCTTTGCTACCCAACCTCTCCCAGCTATTTGCCCAAGGCACTCGCCTGTTGCGCCAACCAAGCCTGAGCAGTACCCACGTGGCTTTTACCTACGGCAGCGATGTGTGGGTGCATGACCTCACTACCAAACAAACCAACCGCATCACGAGTACGCCCGCCGTCGAAACTGACCCGTACTTATCGCCTGATGGTCAGTGGCTTGCGTTTAGTTCCAACCGTGCGGGCAGCGTGGCCGTCTATGTCGTGTCGGTCAATGGCGGCGAAGCCAAACGCCTCACTTGGCATCCGAGCGCAGCTTTGGTGCGGGGGTGGAGCAACGACGGCAAACACATTCTCTACGCCTCCAACCGCGAAACTGCTCCTACGGCTTACCACCGCTTGTGGCGCGTGTCGGCAGAGGGTGGCGTACCGCAGCTACTCACCAAGCAGTGGAGTTTTGACGGCAGCTACTCGCCCGACGGCAACGCACTCGTGATAGACCGCATGACGCGCTGGGATGTAGAATGGCGGGCGTATCGCGGTGGGCAAAATACTCCCTTGGTTATTTTGGATTTGAAAACAGCCAAAGAAGAACTGCTCCCCAACGAAAAAACCACTGACATTCAGCCGCTTTGGTTGGGCGATAACGTGTATTTTCTTTCTGACCGTGACTTTACGGCCAACATTTGGGCGTACAATACCAAGACCAAAGCCCTGGCTCAAATCACCACTTTTACGGGGTCAGATGTCAAATCGCTTGCGGGCAGAAACAACACGCTCATTTTTGAAAGAGACGGCTACTTGCACACGCTTGATTTGAGCAACAAAGCCATTAAACAGCTGGAAATCAACGTGTCGGGCGATTTTCCGTGGGCGGCTACCAAGTGGGAAGACGTGACGGCCACGGCCCGTGCGGCCTCGCTGTCGCCCAATGGCAAGCGAGTCATTATGGAGTCACGGGGCGATATTTATACCATTCCTGCCGAATTTGGCAACACCCGCAACATCACTGAGAGTGCTACCGCCGCCGACCGCGCCCCGATTTGGTCGCCCAAAGGCGATAAAATTGCCTGGTTTTCGGACAACAACGGTAAGGAGTACCGCTTGATGCTGTCGTCGCAAGAGGGCATGAGCGCACCCGAGGCCATTTCGATTGGGGAGTCCAAAATGGCCTGGAATCCCGTTTGGTCGCCCGATGGTAAACACATCGCGTTTGTGGACAACAAGGTGCGGCTGCGCGTGGTGACATTGGACACCAAGGCCATTCAGACCATTGACGTGGGCGGTATCAACATTGAGCGTTCGTCCCTACAGTTGCGGTGGTCGCCCGACTCGAAGTGGCTCGCCTACGCCAAAACAGGTAGCAATCAGTTTCGCCAAGTGTATGTGTGGTCGTTGAAAGACAACAAAACGACGGCCATCACCGACCCCTTCGCCGATTCGTTTTCGCCCGCTTGGGACTTGAACATGAAGCAGTTGTATATTTTAGCCAGTACCGACGTGGCCTTGGGGTCGGGTTGGGCCAACACGAGTTCGATGAACGCCGAACCCAAATATGCGGCCTACGTCATCAACCTCAAAAAAGACGATGCGTCGCCGTTTAAGCCGAAGAGTGACGAGGAAGTTGTCGGTAGTTCAACGTCGGTTAAGACCCCTCCTACTGGCGGGGTGACAAAAGAAAATAGCGGGACGACTAAAGAGAGTGGCGGGGCGACTAAAGAAAATAGTGGGGCGACAAAGGGGGACAGCAGCAAGGCGATGGTGATTGATTTTGAGGGAATTGGTCGGCGAATTTTACCACTCGGAATGCCCGTTCGCAACTACAATTATACCCTTGCTGGGCCAGAAGGGTCGGTGTTTGTGGCCGAAAGTGTAGAAAACAAACCTGGGCTAACGCTCCATAAATTTACGCTCAAAGACAAAAAATCAGTTGAATTTACGGCAGGGGCGAGCAACGTGTTTATCACTGCCAACGGCAAGCACTTGTTGGCAAAACTCCCCGACGGTTGGAAAATCATCGGCACCGAAGCCGCAGGCGACAAAGGCAAAACCCTGAAAGTTAGCCTTTCAACCAAACTCGACCGCACCACCGAATGGAAGCAAATTTTTGAAGAAGCGTGGCGGTACGAGCGCGATTATTTTTACGCCCCCAACATCCACGGGCGCGACTGGAACGAGGTTTATCAACGCTACGCGCCTCTCGTGCCGTTTGTGAAGCACCGCGCCGATTTGACTTATATTTTGGACCAAATGAACGGAGAGTTGTCGGTAGGGCATAGTTTTGTAAGAACCAGCGACGAACCAGAAACCGAAAAGAATCAAATCGGACTATTGGGCGCAGATTTGGAGGTGGCAAACAACCGTTGGCAAATCAAACGAATTTATACCTCCGAAAGCTGGAATCCCGAACTCGCTGGCCCCCTCGACCAGCCAGGTCTCAAAATCAAGGAAGGATACTACATTGTGGGCATCAACGGCAAAGAAGTGTTGGGAAACCAAGAACTTTATGAGCATTTGGACGGAACGTTGGGCAAACAAACCATCTTGCACCTCAACGACAAGCCGACGTTTGAAGGAGCTTGGAAAGAGACCGTCGAACCCATTCCCAGCGAAAACGCCCTGCGCCAGCGCACGTGGGTAGAAGACAACAAACGCACGGTGGACAAGCTCTCCAACGGTCGCCTCGCCTACGTGTGGGTACCCAATACGAGCAGT
>JALOLW010000537.1 GCA_025455795.1 Spirosomataceae bacterium | reverse complement strand
CAGTGGGGAAGGTTCTATTACGCAGGGACAATCTGCCAGTCTTTCTATCAATTTTACAGGGCAGGGGCCTTGGACTTATACCCTTTCCAACGGCTTGGTACTGACCACTGACCAAAACCCAACAAGCATTACCGTCAGCCCGCTGGAGACCACCATTTACACCGTTGCAAAAATCACGAACAACTGCGGAGAAGGTACACCAGCGGGCACTGCTACGGTCAATGTGAAGGTAGCAACGATTGACGTAGGCACCCCCAGCGAAAACACAATATGTGCCGGTAAAGACTTCAACGTACCCTATTTTTCATCTGACTTCTTCCCTTCCAACACGCAGTTTAAAGTGCAGATTTCTAAGTCCATGGACGACGGTACATTCCAAACCATCACGACCCAAGGAAACAGCAGCCCCCTCAAAGGAACTGTACCAACGGGCGCTTCAGCGGGTATGTATTACGTAAGAGTCGTGGGCGAAGCATCCAACTTTACCGTGAAGGGCAAAATTAGCCCCGTCCAAATCACCGTGCGGGAACTGCCCACGGCAACCATTGCGGGACCAGCAAGTATTTTTGAAAACGAAAGTGCCAAGCTCAACATCGCTTTCACGGGCGAAAACCCTTGGAATGTAAGCTACCGCGACAGTTTGGCGCAGAAAGACACTACTTTTACCACGACCACAACGCCGTTTGAGTTTACGGTACGTCCGGGCAAAACCAACACGTACAGCATTACTTCCATCACCAATGCTTGCGGGGCAGGGCCTGCCACTTCACGGTTACGGTTGATTGTCAATCCCGTGTTGAGTGTTGGGATTGTTTCTCAGGGCAACTGGTTGAATGTTTATCCATCGCCCGTTTTGCAGCGTTGTACCATCGAAATTCAAGACGGCATCACCACTTCTGTGTCAGTCACTATCTCAGACGCTACGGGGAGAGAAGTCTTTCACAAACAAACCGCCAGCCGCGACGAATTGGATTTGAGTGGACTCCTGCCAGGACAGTATTTTCTCAAAGCCGAGCAAGCAGGGCGTATCGCAAAACAAAAAATCTTGAAGATACAGTAAACCAATACTTTTGTAAAAACAAAACAGGCTTGCTAATTCTATTGGAATTGGCAAGCCTGTTTTACTATAAATCAATTCAAACCGACGATGCACGGCTAAAATCAAAAAATCGCATTATGAGGCAGAAGAATTGCCTTTTCGACGCAAAATTTTGCGAAGCAACCAAATCATCAACAGGACGACGCAAGCAAAAGCCATCAACGGCAACCAAAAAGAAAACAGCGAAAACCCCACCGAGGCCACGTTTTCTACCGTCGAAACGATGGGATTGGCCAAACCCCCGCTAAATTTGGACGATGCCAACCGCGCCAAACCCGTGCTTGCCTGAATAAATCCCGCCGTGCCACCTCCCATGATAAGCCCAAGCCCCCACTGCAACATCGGGTCGTCAATCTTGACAAAAGAAGTGGTGAGAATCGTACCAGCAGCCACGGCGGCGGGCGTAGCGACGGTGTCGAGAAGATTGTCCACCCACGGAATGTAATAGCCGCCGATTTCGAGGACGGTAGCCGTGGCAAGTATGCCAATAGCCGTCCAAGTACCCATCCATTCAAAACCGCTGTCCACGCTCACTACGCCAAAATGCACCGCCAACGCGCTCAAAAGCAGCGGTACAAACACCCGAAAACCCGAACTTGCCGCCAAGCCAACGCCCAAGCAAAGGCTAAGAAAAATGTCCATAAGTAGTACAGCGTATTTAGTTGATAGTATTGAGACAAAAAATACAAAAGTAAAGCATTGAAAATGAGTGTATTGTTTAATTCTCAATACCCAATACTATTTTCTCAATACTACTTATTGATGACTGATTTTGTGTTTTTGACAAAACAAGGTCATGGTTTTGGCCGTAGTTGATATACTTGGTCAGCGACAACCTTGATTTTGTCTTTGCTAAAATAGACGGGAAAATAATCATTTTTTGCCCAAAGTTCAAACAAATCGCGGTAATGCGGGTCGTCGGGATTGGCCGATTGACCGGGGCTATTGATGCCGAGGGTTTTGTCCCAATCTTCGGTGTCTATCAGTATCCGAAACGACGCGCCGTGTTCTTGGTTGAGATTGCCACCCGTGTTATTGACGGTTTCGCCGTAGCCGCCGCGCGGCAGTGGACCGAGGTTGATGCGGGCGCGTTGGGCATCGTCCACCCAGTCGTTGAGGGCGTGTTTGAGGGTGATATGCTTGTTTTTGGGTTGGCCGTACTGCCACTGTGCCATGTCAGCACCGAGGCGTTTGGTGATGGTATCAAGCGATGCGTGCAGCGTTTGGAAGAGCAGTTCATCGCGTGCTTTTACGGGGTCTGAACCCATATCGGGGCGCGGCGTAATGAGCCAATCCGTGAGGCGTTTGGTAGGAAGCGTACGAAAATACGGTTGGATGTTTTTGGGAACGAATTGTTGGTACAACGCCCGTTTCAACTGACTTTCCCAAGTGGTATAAATGGTAGCAGCGATAGACTCAGGCGCAAGTTGATGGTTCCAGTTGAACAATAAGTCTTTTGCTTTCAGCAGATTGCCGTCAGAAACAGGCGTTTGCCAACGGCTTTTGAGCAGCCCGATGAGTGTTTCGGCAGT
>JALOLW010000536.1 GCA_025455795.1 Spirosomataceae bacterium | reverse complement strand
CGTTGCTCACATAAATATCAGGCCAGCCGTCTTGGTTGAAATCGGCAACACCTGCACCCAATCCGTAAGAAAGCGGCGAACTGTTGATACCGCTCCGACGGGTAACATCCGCAAACCTCACCCCACCACGAAGCGAGTTCGGGGTGCCCCTCTCCTTGCCAAGGAGAGGGGCAGGGGTGAGGTTTTCGTACAGCCTGCACCCGCTCACGGGGTCGTCGAGTTTGATATATTCGGCGCTGTTGGATTCGTTGAGAACAGGCAGCGATTTGATGTTGTGATTCAACAAAAACAAGTCCAAGTCGCCGTCGAGGTCATAATCAAAAAAGTAGGCATTGGTGCTGGAGGTGGGCGAGTCGAGGCCGTATTCGGCGGCTTGGTCTATGAAAGTCGGTATCCCCTGCGGGTTATTGCCCTGATTGATAAAGAGTTCGTTGCGTTTTTTCTCGGGCGGCAAGTTCCCCGAATGACACACAAAAATATCCAAGCGTCCGTCACCGTTTACGTCGGCCATGGTCACGCCCGTTTTCCAGGGGCCTTCGCGCCCTGCCGCCCCCGAAACAGCGGTTATGTCTTCAAATTTGACCTCCCTCGAAGCCCCCAAACCCCCAGGGGGGGCTTTTTCGACTGTGGCATCGGTGCGGTTGAGGTAGAGTTTATTTTGGCTCATGTTGGCCGTAAAATAAAGGTCGTCGAGTTGGTCGCCGTTGAGGTCACCCACGGCCACGCCCCCGCCATTGTAAAAATATTCATACATCAGCACGTTGGTGTTGGGGCCTTCGTTGATGATGTTTTGAAAATCAACGCCCGTTTTTTCGGCAGAAAGCAACGTAAAAAGGGGTGGTTCTTTGGTCGTTTGTTGGTGGGTATCTTGTTGAGAGCAAGCCGCTATCAATAGCAGGAAGAAAGTGGAAAGAAAAAGGGGCTTCATTTATCTGGATTTGGTACTTTGTTCATCAAAAACAAAAGTAACGTTATTCTACTTTCGATACACTCAAGAGCAGCTTTTTATTGACTTCTTTGAGGGTGTATTCGATTTTGCGCGCACCGCCCGTGGGTTGGGCGTTGGAGTCGCCGGCGCGATAGACGGGAAAACGACGCGCCAACACACCATTCTCTATTTTGAAGTTATCGTGACCCATGTAGCCCGAAGATTGTTGAGCAGTCAGGGGTGTCATGTTGATTGGCAAAAAATCGGTCGGATAAAACTGAAAACCATAAACTTTACCAAAAGCTCCGCTTCCGTAAGAGCAAGCATAAATATAAATCTCGGGGGAATTGTTTTTATCCAAATCGGCTACGGCGGCAGCAGTGACCCAGCCATCTATTTTTTGCCGAATCGTAATAAGTGGCTTTTTGTCTCTCAATACGTTGATTTTTAGGTCTCTCACCGCGCCCGAAGCGTTGGTTTCGACCTCAAACAAATAAGTTTGAAACGAAAATTTTTTCTGAAAAACTTCGGTTGGCGTGTTGTTTTGCCACAGCAGTAGCACCATTACTGCCGTAGTAATTGTGGTGGCCGTCCTTCGTATGGTGCTTTGGGAGTTTTGCAAACGGGCTATTTTTCTAATGTACTTGCCTTAACGTCAAAATTACATCAAAAATTTTGCCAACTTTTTCACGGTTTAAAGGGTGCAGTTCCTAACTACGAAGTTCGCCGTTGTGAATTACGGAATCATTTAAACCAATGGTTCGCTACAATTTTGAGAGATTTAAAAAATAAAGGGTAAAGAAGTAGTTTTGTTTTGCGAACTAACACTACTTTTTACCCTATGAGTATCGAAATCCTCACGAGTACAATATTGAGCAAAATGTCTAATGTAGGCAAATGGCAGGCGAGATTTTTTATAAAGTTAACCAATTTATGGTTAGGGTTAAAAGGTCGTTACCATTTTGAGAACTTGTCTCGCCAAGGTGAGATGAGTTCAGAGAGTTATCGTGCCAATTTTTCAAAACCATTTGATTTTAAGTTATTTAACTTAGAGTTGTTCAAATATTTAGGTGAAGAAAAGGTATGGGTCTTAGATCCTACCTTTTTGAACAAGTCGGGCAAAAAAACACCTGGAATCGGTTACTTTTGCGGGGCCGCCCGTGCGGTCGGGCTGTCAGCAAAAAGTAAGTCGAGGTATAGAGTTAACAGGAGTTGCTATTGTAGATGTACAGAATCATACGTCCTTTCATTATCATGTAGCTCAAACGATTTTGTCCACAGGGCAAGATTTATTGGCTTACTATGCTGATTTGCTGGTGAAGGATGCCTTTAATCTATTGACTGTTTCCAACTATGTGGCAGTTGATGCTTATTTTTCAAAAAAGTCATTCATTGATTCAGTTAGTCAGGCGGGGTTGCATCTGATTACTCGGATGCGCGACGATGCTGTGCTTTACTATGCATACACAGGGCCTCAGCGCACAGGCAGAGGCCGTAAAAAGCAATTTGCAGGCAAAATAGATTCCAAAAATCTTGATTTAAGTCAGTTTAGAGCGTGTATTCAAGAAAATACTTGGGCTGCTTTTGAAGGGCTGGCTTATGCCAAAGCCCTCAAACGGTGGGTTAAAACAGTTGTCGTCCAGAACTACAAAGCTGATGGCAGCATCAAAAACTGCAAAATTTTCATCGCTACTGATTTGGCCCTA
>JALOLW010000535.1 GCA_025455795.1 Spirosomataceae bacterium | reverse complement strand
TAAACCCCAACGGTGGTTTACGACCAATCGGCTTTTAGACGACTTCCTATACCACAGCCTTGTGCGGCCCGATGCCAACAAAATGATTCGAGGAAAAGGGTGGAATCCCTATCGCCTGACTCCCGAACAGACCCGCGAGGTAGAGACGTATTGTTTGGATGCCTTGACAAAACAGGCCACATCTTGGGGAATTGACGTGAATAAGCTGTCATTTACCCTGCCGTGGCACCGTACTTTTGAAGCAGAAATAGAGTTTGAAAATTGAAGAATGTGCTAACCGTTTTTTGAAACTCCCCCAATATCATGCCTCAATAAACATGATTTTGGGGATGGCGGTAAAAACGGCAAGAGTACCAAATATCTTCTGTAATAATTTCTTTTTTCTTGTAAACCGCTGATAATCAATAAAAAATAAAATGAAATGCCTACTTTTTTGCACGCTATTTTGGGGTATGGTCCATGATATCGTTGCCCAAGATTGGCTTGTTGCGCCTGTGGCTCAGAAAAGCGAAATAAAGATTTTAAACAATGGGAAAAGCCTCGAAATCACCAATGGACTCATTGCCCGTCAAATCCAGATTTCGCCCAATGCGGCTACGGTAAGTTTCAAAAATCTGACTTCCAACGAGCAGTTTGTGCGGTCTGTCCGTCCCGAAGCAAGGGTAACTTTGAACGGAAAAACGTACAATGTAGGCGGCTTATACGGACAGAAAGAACACGCCTATTTGTTGGAAGAATGGACGAGTCAGTTTACGGCCAATGCCAACGATTTTCAGTTTGTGCGTCATCAAATCACCGACATCAAGCCTCATTTCGATTGGAAACCAACGACTTGGACGGCCAATAAAAACTTGCCTACGGGTAAAGAACTGACGTTGTATTTTATGTCAAACAACCCTGACTTGAAAGGAATAGAAGTGGCGGTGCATTACGAAATTTTTGACGGTGTTCCAGTGCTGGACAAATGGGTGACGATTGATAATAAATCAACTAATCCGCTTAAAATCAATCAGGTAGTAAATGAGATTTTGGCAACGCCCGAAGAAGAATCGGCGGTAGTAGGCAAGCCCGAGAAGATGAAAAAGCCGCAGAAGTTGTACATCGAAAACAATTTTGCTTACAACAACGCCATGCGCTACGAACTCTCTGACCAGGCTACTCACTGGAAGATTGATAGCAGCTACACCTCTCAGGTAAATTATTACCTCGAAACCCCCTGTGTGGTAGAAGTATATCCGTTTTTAGGCGTTGGCATTGAGCTGCCCGCATCTGAGCAGTACAAATCCATTCGCTCCTACGAACTGCTCTTGGATTCTTACGACCGTGAGCGCAATGGGTTAGCACGTCGAAAAATGTATCGAACTTTATTCCCCTGGACGTCACAAAATCCGATTTTTATGCACCTCATCAGCACCGACCCCGCCAAGGTGAAAAGTGTGATTGACCAGTGTGCCGAAACAGGCTATGAGATGGTGATTTTGAGTTTTGGTAGCGGCCTCAACATGGAAGATGCTTCCGATGCCAACATTCAGAAATTCAAGGCTTTGGCCGATTACGCCCACCGCAAAGGCATCAAATTGGGAGGGTATTCGCTTTTTAGCAGCCGTCGCATTGACGACGAAAACGATGTCATTGACCCTGTGACAGGCTTACCCGACAAGGCGGCTTTTTTTGGTCATGCGCCTTGCTTGGCCAGTAAATGGGGCCTCAATTATCTGAAAAGTTTGAAAAAATTTATTGCCGAAACAGGCTTTGACCTACTCGAACACGACGGCCCTTACCCAGGCGACGTGTGCGCTTCTACCAAGCATCCTGGGCATAAAGGGTTAGAAGATTCGCAATGGGTGCAAATGACGATGCAAAAAGAATTTTACCAATGGCTCAACGCCCGTGGGGTATATGTCAATGCCCCCGATTGGTACTTTTTGGATGGTTCACACAAGATTGCATTGGGCTACCGCGAAGTGAATTTTTCGCTGTCGAGGGCGCAACAAAAAATCCTGAATCGCCAAAATATCTACGATGGCCTTTGGGAGAAAACACCTTCTATGGGTTGGGGGTTTGTGCCTCTTACAAAGTACCAAGGAGGAGGTGAGGATGCGGTATTGGAACCCCTAAGCGAACACATCGCTGATTATAAACAACTTATGATGCAATATTATGGTGCGGGCGTTCAAGCCTGTTATCGTGGCCCGCGTCTCTATGACACCGAAGTCACCAAGCAAGTAGTCAAAGAGACGATTGAGTGGTATAAAAAATACCGCGACATCCTCAACGCTGATGTTATTCACCTCCGCCGTCCCGACGGGCGCGATTGGGACGGAATCATGCACGTCAATCCCGCATTGAAACAAAAAGGATTGGTGATGCTGTACAATCCATTGAAAGAAAAGATGACGAAAAAAATCAAACTGCCGCTGTACTACACAGGCTTGAGCAAGGAAGCAAGTATCAAAAATCAGGAAGAGAAAGCGGTAAAATATGCGTTGGATAGAAATTACAACGTTGAAGTTACGGTTACGATTCCTGCGGAGGGCTATACTTGGCTGGTAGTAGAATAGTACTGGGGCGTAGTAGGTAAGATTAGCTACCCTTGTTTTTTAAAAGCATCTTTGAACATGATGATGCTGGTATAT
>JALOLW010000107.1 GCA_025455795.1 Spirosomataceae bacterium | reverse complement strand
TGATGCCATACTAATCTGTGCCCAACTATGGAATTTCCGACGAGCATTTACCCTAAATAAACCCCTCTAAGATGATTTTGAACATATATCGTAAGTCTATTATAAAAAATTAGTGTTCAAAATGTCTAATTATGTTCGAAGCGATAGCCCTGATTTTTTAGGGTATTAAATCGGGGCCGCCGTGCGGTTTCATTTTCCATCGGGATCTGCCAGCCTTCATAATATCCATTACATTTCTGGTAGAAATAGGTAATGATGTTACCCACGAAAACATACTTTTATTTCCCTTTATGTCGATAATTTCGCAATGTAAAAAATTTACGCTTGTGTTAGGATTAGCTCCATTCAAACTCACATTATTAAAATAAGAAAACGAATATTACACTCTCTAACAATCAAAATTTGGTATGACAAAAAACTTAAAACCTTGTCTTTAGTAGTTTTCTTCGTAACCCCCTTAATCACAAAAAGATTATAAGGAAAAGAGCGAAAATATCAGATGGCAAGAATCTAATTTCAGCCAAAATGTGGATTCAAATTTAGGCTTTTGCAGAAAAACGAGTCTTGACTAACTCTCGAAAATGCCAAAGCCAGAAGCGGGGCATTCGCAAACCTACGCGCACGAATGCCCCTTGTTTGAAAAAACGTTGTCTTTCGTCACGCTTCTTGACCTTTATTCCCTGGTGGCCTATTGCCGCCACGATTGGGGCGTCGCTTGTTTTTATTACGATTGTTGCTACCTCCTTGATTTTGGGGGACGTTGGCTTGCGGGGCTTTATTCTGCGCTTCAGATTTGTTGGGTGCAGGTTGTTGTTGGGTTTGCTTGTTGTTTTGTGGTGGTTTGTTACCCCCTTGTGGCTGCTGTTTGGGGATGTCGTTGTTCTTTTTGAAGTTCCGATTTTTGGGTTCGCGGTTGCTGTATTTCTTGTCCATTTTGGCCAAGTCGCTGTTGATACCTCCTACTGGAGCAGCTATATCTTCTTCCAATTCGAGTACTTCAAGCGACACAGGTTTTTCACCTTTTTCGTTGAAAGTCAAAACTTGTTTGACTTGCTCTATGCCCATAGGGTGCCAAGTCGAACTGTCGTTTTGGTACGCAAACCACATCACTTTCTTGAAAATGTCGGTTTTTTGGAGATGGGCATCACCTTTTTGAGTTTTAAGGGGAGCGTCCACGTGCGGAATATCCCTAAGCGCGTCTATGTAGGTTTCGAGTTCGTAGTTGAGGCAGCACTTGAGCCTCCCGCATTGGCCAGAGAGTTTGGTAGGATTGAGCGAGAGGTTTTGATAACGAGCCGCCGAGGTAGTGATATTTTTGAAGTCGGCCAGCCAAGTAGAGCAGCACAGTTCACGTCCGCACATACCGATACCGCCGAGGCGCGCGGCTTCCTGCCGCAGGCTGATTTGGCGCATTTCGATGCGTACCTTAAACTCCCCCGCGAGGGACTTGATGAGTTCTCGAAAGTCCACCCGTTCATCTGCCGAATAGTAAAACGTGGCCTTGGTGTTGTCCGACTGATACTCTACGTCGGAGAGCTTCATGTTGAGATTGTTTTCTTTGGCAATGATGCGGCTGCGGTACATGGTAGGGAGTTCGCGGGCGATTGCCTGCTCGTGCTTTTCCATGTCACGTTGATTGGCTACTCTATAAATACTCTTGATGTTTTCGTCGTTGGCGATTCGCTTTTTGAGCATCTGAAGCCTTACCAAATCCCCCTGTAATGACACCGAGCCAATGTGATAGCCCGAGGCCATTTCGCATACGACAAAGTCGCCCGTGTGAAGGGTAAGTTGGTTGGTATTGCGCAAATATTCTTTACGACCGCCTTTAAACTTTACTTCTACGACATCAAACCGCTCAGAAAGAGGCACATCCATATCGCTGAGCCAGTCAAAGACGTTCATTTTGTTACAGCCACCCGTTCCACAGGCGCCGTTATTTTTACAACCAGCTGTTTTTCCGTTCGTTCCGAGTGTTCCGCAGCCGCCAGTTGAACATGATTTACAAGACATTATTAATCTTGGTATCTGATGAGATCTACTCCAATATCTTTTCGATAATACTTCCCTTCAAATTGTACCGTTGCGGCGGCTTTTTGCGACCGATTGACGGCTCCTTCGAGGGAGTTTGCCAGTGCTGTAATAGCCAGCACTCGGCCACCGTTGGTAACGACCCCGAGGTTTTCGTCAAGGGCTGTCCCTGCATGAAACATCGTTACCTCTTCTATTTTTTCCAAATCACTGATGATTTGCCCTTTGGTGTAGGCTTCTGGATAGCCCCCCGACACCAATACCGTCGTAACGGCGGTTTGGGGCGAAACCGTAAAATCGGTATCGGACAGTTTTTGGTCGGCAGCAGCCAAAAGCAGCGTCACCAAATCTGACTGAATCCGTGGCAATACGACTTCGGTTTCGGGGTCGCCCATGCGCGCGTTGTACTCAATCACAAACGGCTCGCCCTTTACATTCATCAATCCTACAAAAATAAAGCCAATGTACTGAATCCCTTCGGCTTGTAGGCCAGCGAGGGTGGGTTTAACGACTTTGTTTTCGACTTTTTTGAGAAAACTTTCATCCGCAAACACTACGGGCGACACCGCGCCCATGCCGCCTGTATTGAGGCCCGTATCGTTTTCGCCGATGCGTTTGTAGTCTTTGGCTTCGGGCAAAATTTTGTAATTGACCCCGTCCGACAACACAAACACCGACAATTCTATCCCTCTCAAAAACTGCTCAACGACTACTTTATTACCTGCACTGCCAAATTTCCCCTCTGTGAGCATTTCTTTGAGCGTTGTTTGGGCTTCGGCGGTGGTTTCGGCGATGATGACTCCTTTGCCTGCCGCGAGGCCGTCGGCTTTGAGAACCACAGGCAGAGAGTGAGAGGCCACATAAGCGAGGCCATCTTCCAGTGTCTCTGCCGTAAATGTGCGCGAAGCCGCCGTAGGAATCCCGTATTTGGTCATGAAGTTTTTGGAAAAATCCTTACTTCCTTCCAACTGCGCCCCGAGGCGGTCGGGGCCTATGATTTTGACGCGGGCGAGTTTAGGCTGACTTTTGAGATAATCCACCAAACCATTGACGAGCGGTTCTTCGGGGCCAACAATCACCAGTTTGATTTTATGGTCAATAATGGCTTTGGCAACCCCTTCAAAATCATTGTAGCTTATCGGTAGATTTTGGGCAATTTGAGCCGTACCAGCGTTACCTGGGGCGACATAAAGCTTTTCGCAGTGTAGGCTTTGGGAGATTTTCCAAGCGAAAGCGTGTTCTCTTCCCCCAGAGCCAAGGATTAAAATGTTCATTTTTAGGTGGGTTAGTTGGCCACTTCCGACATAAACTTGATACGCATCAGCCTCAGTTCTTCTTCATTGATGTCGTCTTCTGATAGTTCTTTGAGAGCGGTTTCGATGCTGTCGGTTTCGGCAGTCATAAAATAATCATAGATGTCCATTTGTCGGTCTTTATCCATGATTTGATTGATGTAATAATCAAGGTTTAACTTAGTACCAGAATAGCAGATATGCTCTATTTCTTCAATCAATTCGTTCATCGCCAGTCCTTTGGATTCTGCTATTTCTTCCAAGTCCACCTTTCTGTCAATCTGCTGAATGATGAAAATTTTGACTTTTGACTTGTTGGCCGTGGACTTAATCACCACATCTTTGGCGGTTTCGATTTCGTTTTCTTCCACGTACTTGGCAATCAAGTCAATAAAAGGCTTGCCAAATTTCTGTACTTTGCCCATGCCCACCCCGTTGATTTGGGCCATGTCTTGCATGGCAGTGGGGTAAGTAGTAGCCATTTCTTCCAACGACGGGTCTTGGAAAATAACGTAAGGCGGCAGGTTTTTTTCTTTGGCGAGTTTTTTGCGGAGCGCTTTGAGCAGTCCCAACAGGGCTTCGTCGTAGGCATTACCTCCTCCAGCAGGAGCCATGTCGTTGATGTCCTCTTCGTCGCCCGATTTTTGATTTTCGTTCTCGTCAAACGTGTGGTTTTTTGAAATCGTGACGGGATACGGGTCGTTGATGTAGTTGGTGCCTTTGGTGGTGAGTTTGAGTACGCCGTAGTTTTCAGAATCTTTGGTCAAGTAGCCCAAAATCACCATTTGACGGATGAGCGACCGCCAGTAATCCACATCTACGACTTTTTCGCCCTCTTCGTCGTAAGACACTCCTTTGCCATAGACATCGAGTTTGTTGTGTTCGTAGCTCGTCACGTAGATATTGTCGGTGGCCGTGACAAGGTCGGCGATGTGGTCACCGTCAAAGCGTTGGTCGGTGAGTTGTACAGCGCGCAAGGCCAGTACAGCTTCGTCTTGGATTTTGATTTTGGGGGTTGGGCGGAGACAGTTGTCACAAAAACCGCAGTCTTTTTCCAAATACTCGCCAAAGTAACTCAACAACTGACGGCGGCGGCACGCGCCGAGGTTGGCATAGGCCACCATTTCGTTGAGCAAGTGGCGGGCGTTGTCGCGCTCAGTGACGGATTTATCTTTGTTGAATTTCTCCAACTTGTTGATATCATCTATGCTGTAAAACATCACGCAGTTGCCCTCGAGTCCATCGCGCCCAGCCCGTCCTGTTTCTTGGTAGTATCCTTCGAGCGACTTGGGGGCGTCGTAGTGAATCACAAAGCGCACGTCGGGTTTGTCAATGCCCATTCCAAAAGCAATAGTGGCCACAATCACATCGGCTTCTTCGTTGAGAAAAGCGTCTTGGTTGTGCATGCGCGTGGAGGAATCCAAACCTGCATGATAGGGTAGCGCTTTGATGTCGTTTACGTTGAGAATTTGTGCTACCTCTTCCACGGTTTTACGGCTTAGACAATACACAATTCCCGATTTTCCCTTGTTGTTTTTGATATATCGAATCAACTGTTTGTTGACGTCTCCCAATTTTGGGCGGATTTCGTAGTAGAGATTTTTGCGATTGAACGACGACTTGAACAGCTCGGCCTCTTCCATATGCAGGTTTTTGACAATATCCTGCTGTACTTTGGGGGTAGCCGTGGCCGTCAGAGCAATGATGGGCAAGTTGGCGTTAATGTTGTCAATAATCCCTCTGATACGACGATATTCTGGTCGAAAATCATGCCCCCATTCCGAAATACAGTGCGCTTCGTCCACCGCCACAAACGAGATATTGGCGCGTTGGAGAAAATCAAGGTTTTCTTCTTTGGTGAGTGATTCGGGCGCGATGTAGAGGAGCTTGAGGGTTCCGTCCAAGGCGTCTCTTTTCACCTTGTTGATTTCGGCTTTGTTGAGCGTCGAGTTAAGAAATTGGGCGTTGATACCAAAGGCATTCAACTGATCTACTTGGTTTTTCATCAACGCAATCAGCGGAGAAATCACCACTGCCACTCCTTCGGTAGCGATAGCGGGGAGTTGGTAGCAGAGCGATTTGCCAGCACCCGTGGGCATAATCACAAAGGTGTTTTTGCCCTGCATGACGTTGTTAATAATCTGCTCTTGTTCGCCTCTAAATTGGCTAAAACCAAAAATCTCCTTGAGCCGCTCTTTGAGGGTGGTTTGCACGTTTGTTTCTACCTGAACCATTATTGTGAGTGTAAGTCCTTAATACTGTGTTTTTTAAGTGTGATTTGCGAGTGTTTCAACCGCTTGTTTGTACGGATTCAAAAATTGAAATTAGGAAATATTCAAATCCAAAAGAAATTTTTTTCGAGTCGTTCCCAAAAATTAACGAAACCTGTCCTGAGATTTGACAAATTTTTCGTCCCGACGGATAAACCGATTAGCCAGTACGTTGGAGAGCATGGCTACCACCAACGCATAAAATCCATACCCAAAACTGCCCGTGTTTTGGGGTTCAAATACATCTTTGGATTGACCAAAAATCAAATACATCAATACGCCCATCAAAACGGTCATAACGAGGGAGTTGATACCGCACAGCAACGCCTGACGGAGGCGATTGCGGTATTGAAAAATGGCGAAGGCGGCAATTCCTGCCACAACCGCCCCCAACAACGCCACGTACCAAACGGGCGTGATATTGGCACTGATACCTTGCTGATGCGTGAGGCGCAAGGCGGTGAGTTGGATAGATTGGCTACCGTCAAGGGCGGTTTTTTCCCAAAGGGGCATGGCCATCATAATGCCCATCGAAACGACAATAATCGCTAAAAATAGTGTTTGAAATCGTTGTAACATTGGATTGTGCTATCTTTTAATTGTGTATTGGTTGTCTGATTTTATGATGATTTACTCAACTCTTTACTGATACCGTCGCGGCGGCGACCATCAAGCTTGACGCGCAAAAAACCTGCCAAACTCCAAAAGGATTGCAAAGATAGACAATTAGCGATATTCTGAAAGGGGTAAAAAAGAGATTCTTTGTAGAAAAGGTTTGATTTGGATAATAACTATTTAAACGATTATTTTGAGCGATTAAACCACGACAACAATATGCTTGCAAAAACTTTTGGGAGTGCTGTCTATGGCGTCAATGCCACCATGATAACAATAGAAGTGACCGTAGGGCAAGGAATGCGCTTTTTTATGGTGGGGCTTCCCGATAGTGCCGTCAAAGAAAGCGAGCAGCGCGTGGAGGCGTCGCTCAAGTACGCGGGGTTTAGGATGCCCCGCCAAAAAGTAGTCGTCAATCTTGCCCCTGCTGACATCCGCAAGGAAGGCTCGGCCTACGATTTGCCCATTGCACTCTGTGTACTACAAGCCTCGGAGCAACTGTCGGCCAAGCGCAGCCTGGAAGACTACATCATCATGGGGGAGTTGTCGTTGGACGGGCAGCTTCGGCCCATCAAAGGGGTACTGCCTATCGCCATAGAAGCGCGGCGGTTGGGTTACAAGGGCTTTGTACTACCCGCCGCCAACGCCCACGAAGCGGCTATCGTAAACAGTTTGGACATTATCCCCGTCGAAAACCTCACGGAGGCGATTGAGTTTTTTGAAGAAAGAAAAGAAATCACTCCCCTGACAATAGACACCCGCGATATTTTTTACAACACACTGAGCAGCTATGAGGCTGATTTTGAACACGTACAAGGGCAAGAAAACATCAAGCGCGCGCTCGAAATCGCGGCGGCAGGTGGTCACAATGTCATTATGATTGGTCCACCCGGGGCGGGCAAAACCATGCTCGCCAAGCGGATTCCTTCGATTTTGCCACCACTCACGCTCCAAGAAGCCCTCGAAACCACCAAAATCCACTCAGTGGCGGGCAAATTGGGCACTAAAGCGACGCTTATTTCGCGGCGGCCTTTTCGAGCACCGCACCATACCATCAGCGACGCTGCCCTCGTGGGTGGTGGGACGTTTCCGCAGCCTGGTGAAATTTCTCTCGCCCACAACGGCGTGTTGTTTTTGGACGAACTGCCAGAGTTCAAGCGCACCGTGCTCGAAGTGATGCGCCAACCCCTCGAAGAACGCCGCGTGACCATCTCACGCACCAAGTGGGCCATCGAGTTTCCTGCCAATTTTATGCTGATTTCGAGCATGAATCCTTGTCCTTGTGGCTATTACAATCACCCCGAAAAAGAATGTGTATGTCCTCCGGGGACTGTTCAGCGGTACCTCAACAAAATCAGCGGGCCGCTGCTCGACCGCATAGACCTGCACGTGGAGGTCACGCCCGTGTCGTTTGACCAGATAGCTTCCAACCGCAAATCCGAAAAAAGCAGTGCTATTCGAGAACGGGTCATCAAGGCGCGGGAGATTCAGACGGCACGCTTCCAAAACAACGACGGGATTTATTGCAACGCCATGATGCCTTCGCAAATGGTAAAAGAAGTCTGCGACATCAATACTGCTGGCAAAACTCTCCTCAAAACGGCGATGGAACGGCTCGGCCTCTCGGCCCGGGCTTACGACCGTATCTTGAAAGTAAGTCGCACTATCGCCGACCTTGCCAACAGCCCCGACATCAAAATCGAACACCTCGCCGAAGCGATTCAGTACCGGAGCTTGGACCGAGATACGTGGGCAGGATAAAGAGCGAAAAGCCTTCTCAGGGCGTATGGAGCAGACTTTTCAATCGCTCTACCAAAAAATCAACGTCGGCTTCGGTAGTTTTGAAGTTGGTGATACACATCCGAAACACTTTCTGTCCGCGCAGTGTCACGCTCGAAATCCACACCTCATGCTCGGCGTAAAGTTGAGCCAAAACGCCATCTACCGTCAGTCCTTTTTCCATCAAAGCAGGATGCGTAAAATTGACGACGGGCAGAGGGGTATCATTTACTACTTGCCAACCTGCTTCGCTGATTTTTTGGCGGAATCGCTCGCCCATCGCGGTTTGATGCACCATCAGTTGGGCGAAATTTTCTTCGCCCATATCGGCCAGCATCATAAACAATTTGAGGCCAATAAACCGCCGCGACCACTGCATGGTAGTCAGGTACGGTACCGCCACATCCTCTTGACTTGCGGGCATATAGTCGGCGCGAACATTGAACGCGGCGGCGTTGGCTTGGGGGTGGCGTGTCAGAAACATGCCCGCACCCATGGTGAGATTGAACCATTTGTGCGCGTCAATCGTGACCGAGTCGGCCAGTTCGATACCCGCTAAATAAGGCTTCAAAACGGGTGAAAACACCGCTGCGCCACCCCAAGCACCGTCCACGTGAAACCACAATTGATGTTTTTGGCAAAAGGCCGCAAGGTCACTCAGGGGGTCTATCACGCCGCAAGAAGTAAGCCCTGCCGTGCCTACGACCATAAAAGGCGCGAAGCCATCGGCTTTATCTTGGGTGAGCATACTTTGAAGGGCGGCCGTGTCCATTTTCAAATCATCGGTCACGGGTACGATACGGAGCGCGTTGAGGCCCAAGCCCACGTGTTTGGCGATTTTGTCAAAAGAGTTGTGCGCCAGTTCGGATACGTACAAAACAGGTTGTTTTTTTAAGAACAGAAGGCCATTTTCCAACGTTTCAGGAAAATGATGCGCCATTGCCACCAACACCGCCGAGTGATTGGCTTCGGAGCCGCCCGCCGTGAAGTTGGCCGCCAAAATGCCCGAAGGATTGGAATGGTGTTCTGGCAGTAACCCGATTTTTCGGGCTATGTAGTGCAGCGTATGCCGCTCAATTTCGTTGGCCGCAGGCGCGTGCGACCAAGCCGCCATTTGGGGGTTATAGGTGGCCACCATCGCTTCGGCCACAATAGCCGACAACGTGGGGGCGGGGTTGAACAATCCAAAATAACGGGGATGCGAAATCTGTATATTCCAATAACGCATCATCTGCATCACTTCGCCAAACAGTTCGTTTTGCGGGACAGGTGCCTGAAAATCATAGTGTTCGAGGTATTCACGGACTTGTTCAGCCGTCACAGTAGGCGTGACAGATGATGGATTTTCGTAAAAATCCTGAATTTCAATGGCAAGTCGTTGGAGGATGTCAACATTCATAGCGATTGGCGGGGCATTTGTTTTTGTACTCAAAAGTAATTGATTTGCGAAAGAGAGCCTAATAATTATCTTTGTGACATGAGACTGAGCTTAACAACAGACAAACGGAAGTTCGTATAAATATAGTAAAGATGTGAGAGTAACTCCATACTGATTTGCAAGCAACAAAGGTAACAGTCCCGTATAAATATAGTAGAACCAAAATAATCACATTCACAGCTTGAATAACTTGTCCTACATCCGTTTGTGTATGCTACTGTTTTTGGTGGCTTGTCACCAACCCGCAGGTGATGTGCAAGAAGCCCAAAAAATATTGACGGCGATGCCGAAATGGCACATCAAGGAGATTTTGATTGACGATGCGCCCGTTTTCAAAGACGGCAAACACTTGGCGCATTTGAGCGGAATAGAGTTTAAGGTGTATATGGATTGGGTGCGTTTTTTGCCCAATGGTACTTTTGAGGGGCATTTCAAAGATTCGACCGACACCAAAAAGTTTCAGTGGGAAGTCTATGAAAAGCAGAATGTGATAGCCCTGCGCGACAGCGTGACCAAAACAGGCGGCTGGAATGTCTATCCGACGGCGGTGTTTGAGGATAAGTTTGAGATGATTACGCGCAGCACCGCTTACGACCCACCACACCTGACCAAAGTGACGTTGCGGTTTGTCCGCTGACCTCACCAAACTATTTTTGGTTTT
>JALOLW010000106.1 GCA_025455795.1 Spirosomataceae bacterium | reverse complement strand
TTTGCTATTGCCAAATCAGGTCAAAAATTCGACCCTAATTTTGCAGCACCAAAATAATATTTGCCTTTTTCCTTGTATTTTAATACAGTTCATAATAAACGGGTCAAAAGCCCCTGACCTCAGCGGGGGAACAAAGGTTATGGTTGAAAATGGAATCAATGATAAGGAATGTAATGATTAGGTGCGATGGTAAATCCCTTAAAATGACAATTTTATCTACCAATTACCCAAAATATTCGACTAAAAAATACTGTCCACGACCCTCGGTAAACGACTTTGAAATGCTTCGGCGTATTTGACGTTTTTTTGCCCTGAAATTCTACGTGCGTGATTGGCGCGTCTTCCACCCAATTCGGTATAATAATCAACCAAATATTTTTGAGCACCCATGCAGTTCATGGCCGCTATTTTTTTGTCAAAAACCGACGAAACATCTACGAATGTGTCGGGTATAAACGCGCAAATTTCGGGCTGGTGCGGCTCAAAAGAGTACCACATGGGTGGGTCAATGTTTTTGAAAGCACTGGCTACGCCCGCCCCGCACGAGAGCAAGCGGGCGCGTTCGGTGGCTTGATAGGCCAGCGGGTGGTCGGGATTGAAGGGGTCTTTTTCGGAGTGCGTCAAGATAACCGTAGGCTCAAAATCGCCAATGATTTGGGTGAGTTGTGCTATTCTTTCGTCAGAAATGAGCATGGGATAGTCGCCCCAATCCAAAAACTGAACGGGCGTACCCAAAATATCAGCGGCTTCTTGGGCTTGTGCTTTTCTGATGATTTTTACGCTTTCTTCGCTGCGATTGGGGGCTTCTTTCCAAAGTTCGCCGCTTTCGCCTCGCTCACCAAAAGACAGGCAAACCACCAAGGTTTCGGCACCTTGTTCTACGCTTTTTGCAATCGCCCCACCGCTTCTCCAAACAAAATCGGCGGAATGGGCAGAGATAACCAGTAGTTTGTTCATAATTTATCAGGTCTTGTCTATGAAAATTATGCTGTTGCGGATTTCAGATCCGACTCAGCGGTATTTCCCCCGTCGGGGGATAGGGGGCCAAGTTCTTCGGGCATTGGGTTGCCTCTGGTATGAAAACTTTCAACGGTTTTAAGTCCCCACGCTTGGCCTTTCATGCGTTCTTCTTGGTTCCAAACTACGGTTTCGTAGTCGGGGTCCAGAATGAGCCGCGCCGTGGCGTTGGCTACTTCGATGCGGTTGCCGCCAGGTTCGTACATATACAAAAAAAAGGTTTGCTGAATGGCGTGTTTGTGCGGTCCCGTTTCGATAAAAATGCCATTTTCGAGGGCAATATCGGCGGCCATCAAGATTTCTTCGCGGCTATTGGTGGCGTAAGTGAGGTGGTGCAAACGCCCGTTCAAGCCGCTGTGGTCTTCGGTAATGGCCAAGTCGTACGATTTGTTATTGACCGATACCCACACACCTTTGGGACCATCTTCAAATTCGATGCGCTCGGTATTTCTGCCGCCCAACACGCCAAACTGAAACGCACTGAACGCCCGAATGTCTTTGGCCAAAAGGTTGAGATGGTCAAGGCGACGAACATTTGCACCACGGGCGGGATACTTGCTCGCCGTATTTTTTAGCGCAGATTGCATTGGGCCTTCGGCGCGGTACTTGTGGGTGTCAAAATAAAGCTCGCACAGGTGGCCGTCGGGATACCGAAAACGGTAGGCTTTGCCGTAGCCACATTCGTGTTCTATCCACCCTATGCCCAAGCCCGTAGCTTCGATGGCTTTGGCCCGCGCTTCGAGCGACTCGCGGCTTCTGGTTCGCCACGCAAAATGCCCAATGCCACTGTGCTTGTGCGCCGTCAGTTTGAGCGAATGATGCTCGTAGTCGTCGTAGGCGCGTAAGTAGGCCGAATCGCCTTCGGTTTCGGTAACGTACATTCCCAAAATGTCGGTAAAAAAACGCAGGCTTTCGTCGAGTTTGGGCGTGAGTAGCTCCACGTGCGCCAAGTGAGCCAATTCCCAGGTGATGTTATTCATGTTGTTGTAGTTGCTGCAAAATTCTGTACTATTGGTGGATGTCGCAGCATATTATTGTTACTTTTATAGAGGCTGCAAAATTCTGTACTATTGGTGGATGTCGCAGCATATTATTGTTACTTTTATAGAGACAAATCAAACATTATCGTTATGGTTCTGACACAATTTTTTGCTAACATTGCCGCTCTGTTGCTCAATTTCTAAGACTTCATGCTGATTCACACCTCCGCCCAGTATTTATTGACCGATAGCCGTCAGCTTATTTTCCCCGAACAAACGCTCTTTTTTGCCATCAAAGGCCAACACCACGACGGTCATGCGTTTTTGCAAGCCCTGTACGACAAAGGCGTGCGCGCGTTTGTGGTCGAAACCAAAGCCCTCGACGCTGCCCGTCGGACGATGTTGGCGGGTTTTGAAGATTGTACCATTTGGGAAGTAGAAAACGCCGTCAAAGCCCTGCAACAACTCGCCCAAGCGAAGCGCGAAAAATACGCGATTCCCGTGGTGGGCATCACGGGTAGCAACGGCAAAACGATTGTGAAAGAGTGGCTTACGCAACTGATGGCCTACGACGAGCAGGTGGTCAAAAGCCCCAAAAGCTACAATTCTCAAATCGGTGTGCCGCTTTCGGTGTGGCAGATGGAAGCAGGGCATACGTTGGGGGTTTTTGAGGCGGGGATTTCACAGCCGCACGAGATGCAAGCCTTGCAGCAAATCATTCAACCCACGGTTGGGATTTTTACCAATATTGGCTCGGCCCATGACGAAGGTTTTAGAAGTCGTAAACAAAAAGTAACCGAAAAACTGCGGCTTTTTACCCACTGCAAAACCTTGATTTTCTGTCACGATTATCCTGATATTGAGGAAGAAACGAGGCTGATTTTACGCTCCGTCAATCCCCATTGCGAGATGATAAGTTGGGGAATAAAAACGGGTGGTACGCTGCGTGTAGAGTTCCAAACTCCCAGAAACATTCGGTTGGTGTCGGACGATAAACGCTTTGAGAATTTGCTTTTTCGATTGCCTTTTGAAGACGCGGCTTCTGTCGAAAACCTGCTCCACTGTATTGTTTTTATGCGGTATTGGGGCATCAATGCGTTTGAAATCCAACGGCGAATAGACCGCCTTCGGCCCGTTTCGATGCGGCTCGAACTCAAAGAAGGCATCAACCGCTGCTACCTCATTGACGATACGTACAACAATGACTTGGTGGGACTTACGATGGCCCTCAGTTTTTTGGACCAACAGCAACACCGCCTTGATAAAGTCGTCATTCTCTCTGACCTGCTTCAAACGGGCCAAAATGAGGCCGAACTGTACGCTCAAATCGCTACGCTATTGGCCGAAAAAGGCATTGACAAAATCATTGGTATCGGTGAAGCCTTCACGCGCAACGCGGTGGTGTTTTCGGAAGCCCTCGAAACCTACCCAACGACCGACGACTTTCTTCAACAGTTTCAGTACCAACACCTCCACGACGCGCTCGTACTCGTGAAAGGGGCGCGTATGTTTCAGTTTGAACGAATTGTGCAGCGTTTGCAACAAAAAGTCCACGGAACGGTCTTGGAAATCAACTTGGATGCCCTCACGCACAACCTCAATTTTTACCGCAATCGCATCGGAAGCGACACCCGCATCATGGTGATGGTAAAGTCGTTTGCGTACGGCAGTGGGAGCGCAGAAGTGGCGCAGTTGTTGCAGTTTCACCGCGTGGACTACTTGGCCGTTGCTTACGCCGACGAGGGCGTGGCACTCCGCCAAAACGGTATCACGCTACCCATCATGGTGATGAACCCCGCCGCCGACACCTTCGACAAACTCCTCGAATACCGCTTAGAACCCGAGATTTATAGCTTCAAAATATTTCAAGAACTCATTATTCACCTCAAAGAAGCCTCTTTCGGGGGAGTGGGAGCTTTTGGGGTCCACCTCAAACTCGACACGGGAATGCACCGTTTAGGCTTTGCAGAAGCCGACCTTCCCAAATTGATAGAAATCCTACGGCTGAATCCTCAATTTCGCGTCGCTTCGGTGTTCAGCCATTTGGTAGGAGCCGATGAAGCCACGCACAATGAGTTTTCTAAACTGCAATACGAGCGGTTTGTGCGCGGCGCCGCCCAAATTGAGGAGGCATTGGGCTATCGTTCGCTGCGGCACATTGTCAATTCGGCGGGGATTGTGCGTTTTCCTGATTATAAACTCGACATGGTGCGCTTGGGAATTGGCCTGTACGGTGTAGAAGTAAACAAATACGAACAACGCGCCTTGCAGCCGATTGGCACGCTCAAAACGGTGGTGTCGCAAGTGAAGCACCTGCCCGCGGGCGAGACGGTGGGGTATAGCCGACAAGGTGTATTGGAAAAGCCCGCCACCATCGCTACGATTGCGATTGGGTACGGCGACGGCTACGACCGACGGTTTAGCAAAGGGGTAGGGAAAGTGCTGATTAATGGCGTGATGTGTCCCGTGGTGGGCAATGTGTGCATGGATATGACGATGATAGACGCCACCGAAGCCCACGCCCAAGAAGGTGACGAAGTGATTGTTTTTGGGCCACAACTGCCCATTACGCAGCTCGCCGAAGCCATCGGAACGATTCCCTACGAGGTCTTGACGGGTATTTCAGAAAGAGTCAAGCGCGTGTTTTACTATGATTTTAATTGATGCTGTTTGGTTACTTGTTATTCGTTATCGGTTATTTGTAAAATATTGATAATCAAGTATTAATGTTCACTAAATAGTGTAAATTATTTGTAATTCACCAAATCAATCATTCACAATTCACTAAATCACTCATTCACTCATTCACAATTATTTTACCATGAAAGCCCTTTTGATTGATGATGAGCGTTTGGCGCGTAACGAATTGCGCCGTTTGCTCGAAAATTTTCCCCGTGTTGAAATCGTAGGTGAGGCCGCCAACGCCGAAGAGGGCAAGCGGCTTATCGAAGAACTGCGCCCCGATTTGATATTTTTGGACATTCAGATGCCTGGCAAAAACGGCTTTGAATTGCTCGAATCGCTCGAAGACGACCACGTACCCGAAGTGATTTTTACGACTGCCTACGACGAGTACGCCCTCAAAGCCTTTGAGTACAACGCCTTAGACTATATTTTGAAGCCGATAGACCTCCCCCGACTTAGTGAGGCCATTCAGCGCGTGGTGGAGGAGTTTGACCGCAAACACGCCCAAACCGAAGTAGTGGAGCGCAACACCCTCAAAGAAGAAGACCACGTGTTTATCAAAGACGGGGAAAAATGCTGGTTTGTCAAACTTGGTAAAGTGCGCCTGTTTGAATCCATGGGCAACTACGTGCGGCTGCATTTCGACGACCAAAAGCCATTGGTACTCAAATCTTTGAACGCCCTCGAAGACCGCCTCGACCCGCACGTATATTTTCGGGCCAATCGCAAGCACATCATCAATTTGCACTGGATTGACAAAATCGAACCGTGGTTTTCGGGAGGGCTGTTGGTGACGCTCCGTGGCAGTGGCGAAAAAATCGAAATCTCGCGCCGCCAAGCCATTCGATTCAAAGACATGCTGAGTTTGTGATTAATCCTGTATTTCACCTCGCTGTAGCAGATGAAAAATTTGATAGCTTACGCGAACAATTGGTTCGCTGAAATTTCAAAATCGGGAAGGGTTGGGTTGGCAGAACAAATGTCGTCGTCGGTACAAATTTTTACGGTTTTGCGTGAAGTATAAACATAAACGGCTTGATTTTCAGGATAAATATGCCATAAAACTTCTACACCCGCTTTGAAATATTCTGCTATTTTGGCCTCTACTTTCACGGCATCATCGGTTGGTGAAATAATCTCAATCACAAAAGCTGGTATGGGTTCATCGTCTGTTTTATCGCTATTCTCTATTTGAACACCGCTAAAATAGGCTAAATCAGGTCTTCTGAGTTGAATACCTGTGAGCATTACATCTTGTTCTGGTATTAGCAATCCCTTTTGTTTTTTTGCTTTTGTACCATCAAAAAGTGATGCAAGGGCATAAATTAGCTTTAAATGCTTCTTTTTCATTTTTTCAGATTTTTCAATTTCACCATCATTCCATTCATATTTATAACCATCAATGGGAGCGTCCCAGCCCATAAATTCTGCCAGCGTAGTGGGCAAAGTCTGTGTTTCGATTGTTGAATAAAGCATGACTTTTTGAAATTTGATTTATCAAAGATAAGCAGGTTTTGATAAATTAAAAATACACTATTTATTGTTTTACCATATATTTGTTTGTTAGAATCAACATCCTTTTATGCCAGCCAGAGATTTTTTTCATGAAACCGTTAAAAATGCCTTGATTAAAGATTCGTGGACTATCACCCACGACCCTTACAAAATCTTGATTGGCAAACGCAAGGGTTATATTGACTTAGCAGCAGAAAAATTGATTGCGGCAGAACGTGATTCTCAAAAAATTGTAGTAGAGGTTAAGAGTTTTCTCGGCGTTTCTAGTTTAGATGAATTTGAGGATGCTTTAGGTCAGTTTTTGATTTACAAAGTTGCATTAGAAAGACATGAACCCGATAGAAAGTTGTTTTTGGCCGTTTCTGAGGTATTTTATGAAGACTTTTTTGATGATTCTTTTTTTGTTGAAATTGCTCAACGCTACGAAGTTCATTTATTGATTTTTGACGACAAAAAAGAAGAAATCCTACAATGGATAAATTAACAAAATACAAGCAAATCGTTCAGAAGGTTATCCATGAAATAGCCCAAATGACCCCTTCTGATGATTTTTCTGAAACCCAAATCATCATTGACGATGAGCGGGGACATTATTTGCTATTTTCGGTGGGTTGGTCTGAAAAGCGTAGAGAGTATGCCCCTTTTGTTCATATTGACGTATTGCCAAACAACAAAGTATATCTACAACACGATGGTACGGATTTGAAAATTGCCTTGTGGTTGTCAGATAAAGGCATTTCTAAGCAAGATATTGTACTTGCTTTTCATGCTCCCCATCATCGAGCATTTATTCCAGAATTTGCAATAGACTAATTTCGTAGGAATAACTTGGGTGTTGTTCCTACGAAATTAACAAGTTTACAATCTACTCAAAATCTGCTCACCCATAGCCTCTGTTCCCAATATCATATCAGCGGGCGTGTCGCTGTTGGCGATGTCGCGGGTGCGGTAGCCTGATTTGAGGACGGCATCCACAGCCGCAATGATGGCGTTGGACTCGTCTTTCAATCCAAAAGAAATATCCAACAACAACGCTGCCGACAACACAGAAGCGAGCGGATTGGCTACGCCTTTGCCCGTGATGTCGTGGGCCGAACCGTGGATAGGCTCATACACGCCCGTGCTGTCGCCCACGGAAGCGGAGGCCAACATCCCCATCGAACCTGCAATTTGACTGGCTTCGTCGGTCAAAATATCGCCAAACAAATTGCCTGTCACTACCACGTCAAAGTTTCTTGGGTTTTTGATGAGCAACATCGCCGCCGCGTCTATAAACTGATGCTCTACTGTCACGTCGGGGTATTCGGGGGCCAATGCCTGTATCACTTCGCGCCACAAACGGCTGCTTTCCAGCACATTGGCTTTGTCCACCGACATCAAACGTTTGTTGCGAGTACGAGCGGCTTCAAAAGCTTTGCGGGCAATGCGCTCCACTTCGTACTTGCTATAAATCATGGTGTCGTAGGCGGTGTTGCCGTCGTCGAGGCGTTCGCGTTTGCCAAAATAAACGTCGCCCGTGAGCTCGCGGAAGAACAAAATATCACAGCCGCGCAAAATCTCAGGTTTGATGCTCGATGCTTCCAACAATTCGTCGAACAATTTGATAGGGCGTAAATTGGCGTACAGGCCCAATTCTTTCCGCATTTTCAACAAACCTTGCTCGGGGCGTACTTTGGCCGAGGGGTCGTTGTCGTACTTGGGATGGCCTACGGCTCCAAACAAAATGGCATCGGAAGCGCGCATTTTGACGAGGGTTTCTTCGGGAAGTGGATTGCCCGTGGCTTCGATGGCTACGTGGCCGATGAGGGCCTCATCGTAAGTAAATTCGTGACCGAATTTCTGAGCAATGCGCTCTAAGATTTGTTTACCGACGGCGGTTACTTCTTGCCCAATACCGTCACCTGGGACTACAAGGATGTGTTTTTTCATTTTTTTTAGTTTGGGGTCACAGAGTTACACGAAGTTTTTCACGGAGTTTCTCAGGGTTATAAAATGAGCCTTTTGATGCCATCTTTCAGGCTTTTGACATTGAAGTTTAGCAAAAGCCCTAATTTATATCCTCCTAATCTCAGATACGTGAGTGTCTGTGCTACATGTAAATCATTTAATGCTTCAACAGATTTAAGTTCAACGACAATTTTATTTTCAACCAATAAATCCAAGCGATAGCCTTGGTCTAATTTTACTTCTTCGAATACAAGCGGAATAGGTTTTTCTTTTTCAACAAAAAGCCCATTTTTTTCTAAGCGATACAACAAACACTCTTTGTAGGCACTTTCGAGAAGACCAGGCCCTAACGCTGTATGAATCTCGAAAGCTTGCTTCAAAATCAGCTGTGAAAGGCTGTTCAACTCTGTGATACTCTGTGACATACTTTGTGTTACATTGTGTCCAAGAAAAATTACATCAAATTCAACATTTTCTGCGTGGCTTTGATGGCCGATACCGTTTGGTCGGAGTCGAGGCCACGGGTTTTAAATTCTTTTTGCTCCCAATTCCACGTAATAATCGTTTCACAAAGTGCATCTGATTTTCCCCCTGTCGGAATACGAACTTCGTAATCGGTCAGTTGGGGCAACGTCATTTTCTTCTGTTTGTAAATCTTCCGAAGTGCATTCATAAACGCATCGTACTGACCGTCACCTTGGGCATTTTCTTCAAAATATTCATCTACAATCCGCACCCGCAGCGTTGCCGACGGTTTGAGGTCTTTGGAGTGGGTCAGCACGTAGTTGAGTACCTCTACTTTGGAGTCAATCGCCTTGGTATCAAGTACATCAGAAATGATATAAGGCAAGTCTTCTTTGGTCACTACTTCTTTCAAATCGCCCAACTCAATGACCCGCTGCGTCACGGCCTTGATGTCCTCGTCGGAGAGTTTGATGCCCAATTCGCGCAAGTTGTTTTCAATATTGGCCTTGCCCGACGTTTTGCCCAACGCATACACCCGCTTACGTCCAAAACGCTCGGGCATCAACGCGCTGAAATAGAGGTTGTTTTTCTTGTCGCCGTCGGCGTGGATGCCTGCGGTTTGGGTAAAAACATTGTCGCCCACGACGGGTTTGTTGGCAGGAATCCGCAAGCCAGAAAACGTTTCCACAATTTTACTGACCGTATATAACGAATCCTCGGCCACGTTGGTCTTGACATCGGGCATGAAGTCTTTGAGAACGGCAATCGTACTCGCCAAAGGCGCGTTGCCTGCGCGTTCACCCATGCCATTGACAGTCAGGTGCAAGCCGTGTGCGCCCGCCCTCACTGCTTCCATGACGTTGGCCACGCCCAAATCATAGTCGTTATGCCCGTGAAAATCAAAATGTTGATTGGGAAAACGTTCGACAATTTCGTTGATAAAACGGTGCGTTTCCCAGTGCGTTAGCACGCCGAGTGTGTCGGGCAACAGGATGCGTTGGAGTGGTTGGGTGGACAAAAATTCCAAAAACTGAAACACGTATTCGGGCGAGTGCCTCATGCCGTTGCTCCAATCTTCGAGATAGACATTGACCAGCATACCGTGCGAAATAGCCAACGAAATTTCATGTGCTATCTCCGCAAAGTGCTGTTCGGGCGTTTTGCGGAGTTGATGCGTGAGGTGATTGAGCGAGCCCTTGGTGAGGAGATTCATCACCTTGGCCCCAGCGTCGAGCATCCACTGCACCGACGCGCCGCCATCTACAAAAGTCAGCACTTCTACTTTGTCCCAAAAGCCGTTTTCTCTGGCCCAATGCGTCACTTGTTGAACGGCTTCCAACTCCCCTGCCGATACCCGCGCCGAGGCGATTTCGATACGGTCCACCTTTACTTCGGTGAGCAGCATCTGCGCCAGAGCGAGTTTTTCGGCAGCCGAAAACGACACCCCGCTCGTCTGTTCGCCGTCGCGCAGGGTCGTGTCCATGATTTCCAGCCCCCTAACCCCCAGAGGGGGGATGTTTTTATTTTCTTTGTTATTCATAAATTATAGAGGAAGTTAATCCCCCTCTGGGGGTTAGGGGGCTGCAAACGCTGCTATCTCCTCCTTCATCGCCAACAGATAATCAATGTCGTCGAAACCGTTGATGAGGTTGTGTTTTTTGTAGCCATTGATGCCAAATGATTCGCTTTCGCCCGTGGCTACGAGGGTGATGGTTTGGGCGGGGAGACTTACCTCCAATTCGGCATTGGGGTCGGCTTCAATCGCGCTGAATATTTTGTGCAAAAACTCGGGCGATACCTGCACCGGCAAAATGCCGACGTTGATGGCGTTGTTTTTGAAAATATCGGCAAAAAAGCTCGAAACCACGCAGCGGAAGCCGTAGTCATAAATAGCCCAAGCGGCGTGTTCGCGGCTACTGCCCGAGCCAAAATTGCGCCCACCGACGAGGATTTTTCGGGGCGACCCTTCGTCCGAATAAGTGGGATTGTTCAACACAAAATCCGCCTTGGGCGAATCGTCATTGTTGTAACGCCAATCGCGGAAGAGGTTGTCGCCGAAGCCTTCGCGTTTGGTGGCTTTCAAGAAGCGAGCAGGAATGATTTGGTCGGTGTCCACGTTTTCGAGTGGAAGTGGAACAGCCGTACTTTTGAGTATGGTGAATTTGTCGTATGCCATTTTTTTAGCGATTTTTAGTATAAATTTAACCGCGAAGACGCGATGACGCAAGGTCTTTTTTTAATAGTTGTTTACAAATCTTCTAAAACCATCTTTCAACATTGGAACATTAAAGTTTGCCAAAAACCCAAGTTTTTTGTTTGCCAATTTGAGATAAGAAATAAGCTGAGCTTCATGAATTGGTAAGATTACTTCAACAGCTTTCAATTCGATAATAATCTCTTTCTCAACTAAAATGTCAATGCGATAATCCTTCGATAACTCGAAGCCTTTGTAAACCAAAGGAATGGGTATTTGACTTTCAGCGACAATATTTTTTAAACTCAATTCTTTCAACAAACAAGCCTCATAAACGGATTCCAGTAGCCCTGGCCCCAGATGTTTATGGACTTCGAGACAAGAGAAAAAAACTTGCTTTGCTAAATGCTCATATTCTTCTTTTGACATCATAAAACCTTGCGTCTTAGCGTCTTTGCGGTGAAAATGAATGGAAATTTACAAAAGCTCCCTCGGATCGGTCACTTTGCCTGTCACGGCGGCGGCGGCGGCTACGAGTGGCGAGGCCAACAGTGTGCGTGCGCCAGGCCCTTGGCGGCCTTCAAAGTTGCGGTTGGAGGTGCTAACGGCGTATTTGCCCGCAGGGATTTTGTCATCATTCATGGCCAAACAAGCCGAACACCCAGGCTGACGGAGTTGGAAACCCGCCTCGGTCAATATCGCCAAAATACCTTCTTCTTTGATTTGCGCTTCCACCACGTGTGAGCCTGGCACGAGCCATGCCGTTACGTTATCGGCTTTTTTGCGCCCTTTCACAATGGAGGCAAACGCCCGAAAATCTTCGATGCGGCCATTGGTACAGCTTCCCAAAAACACAAAGTCAATGTCCTTGCCGACCATGCTTTCGTTTTCGGCAAAACCCATGTAATTGAGCGATTTGGCGTAAGAAGCCGCTCCGTCCAATACATCGCCCGCTTTGGGGATTGGGCGTGAAATACCCGTACCTAAGCCTGGGTTGGTGCCGTAAGTGATTTGGGGTTCGATGTCGGCAGCGTCATAGACGTATTCTAAATCAAAAGCCGTTCCTTCGTCAGTTTTGAGGGTTTTCCAGTAAGTCAGTGCTTTGTCCCAAGCCTCGCCTTTGGGCGCGTACTCACGGCCGTTGAGGTAGTTGAACGTGGTTTCGTCGGGGGCAATCATACCGCCTCGTGCGCCCATTTCGATGCTCATGTTGCAAACCGTCATGCGGCCTTCCATGCTCATATTTTCAAAGACATCTCCCGCGTATTCCACAAAATAACCCGTGGCACCCGAAGCTGAAATCTGCGCGATGATGTACAAAATCACGTCTTTGGGCATCACGGCTTTGCCCAATGTACC
>JALOLW010000105.1 GCA_025455795.1 Spirosomataceae bacterium | reverse complement strand
CTGGTACGCCGCTTTTATTGTCCCCCAGGCTAAAGCCGTGGGGCTTTTAAATAACTTTGTCCCCCAGGCTAAAGCCGTGGGGCTTTTAAATAACTTTGTTGCTTTATTTAGAATCTACTCTTTGGTGAGCTTTTTCTTATTGGCTTTTTTCTCTATTTCTTCCGTTACATTGGCTCAAAAAGCACGAAATATGGCTGTTACTCAAACTGTTTTTGGAAAACTCCCCGACGGCACCACCGCCGACCTATTCACACTCCGTAACAAAAACGGCATGGAAGCCCGCATTACCAATTATGGCGGTATCATCACGCACTTGTTTACGCCTGACCGCAACGGGCAAATGGGCGATGTTGTTTTGGGATTTGATTCACTCAGTCGCTACGTCAAAGGCAATCCTTTCTTTGGGGCGTTGGTGGGGCGTTATGGCAATCGCATCGCCAATGCCAAGTTTACCTTGGATGGCCAAACTTATGCGCTTGCGGCCAACAATGGTGCCAACTCGCTACACGGGGGGCTCAAAGGCTTTGACAAAGTGCTTTGGAAGGCCGACGTCATCGAAGGTCAAACCGCTATCCGACTTCAATACCTCAGCAAAGACGGCGAAGAAGGTTTCCCCGGAAACTTAAATACGGAAGTCATTTATCGTTTGACGGACGACAACGCCCTCGAAATCGAATACAAAGCCACGACCGACAAACCTACCATCGTCAATCTGACCAATCACAGTTATTTCAACCTCAGCGCGGGCAAAGTGGCCGATGTGCTGGGGCATGAGGGAAAGTTTGAAGCGGATAAACTCGTAGAAGCCGACAAAACCCTTATTCCTACGGGCGCACTCATTCCTGTCAAAGGCACGGCGTTTGATTTTTCACAACTCACACCTTTTGGCACGCGCATAGATGACCCCAACGACGCTCAAATCAAAATAGGCGGCGGCTACGACCATACCTTGGTGGTCAATGGCCCTGCGGGAGCGCTCAACCAAGCCGCTACCGTGTATGAACCAGTATCAGGCCGAGTGATGATGGTCAAAACGACCGAGCCAGGGTTTCAATTTTACACGGCCAATTTTCTACGGGGACCTATGCAGGGCAAAAACGGGCAGCAATACGGCAAAAGGGGCGGTTTTTGTATCGAAACGCAGCACTATCCCGACTCGCCCAATCAGCCCTCGTTTCCGTCTGCTGTGCTAAGGCCCGGCCAAACGTATTTTACCAAAACAGTCTTTCAATTTTCTATCAAATAAAAAGCCATTAGACACCATGCTTAGTCGCGTTGCAGATTCGGTTTATTGGATGAATCGCTACATAGAGCGAGCCGATAATTATGCCCGTTTTGTGGGCGTTAATTTTAATTTGGTACTGGACTTGCCGCCCAACGTCAGCGAGCAGTGGGAACCGCTGCTCATAGCTACTGCCGACAACTACCTCTTTTATGAGTTTTATGACAACCCCAGCCGCGAAAATGTCATCAATTTTATGACGTTTGACAAGCGGAACCCCAACTCAATTTTCAACTGCTTGTCCAATGCCCGCGAAAACGCCCGCACCATCCGTGAGACCATCTCCAAAGAAATGTGGGAAAACCTCAACCAGCTTTATCTGTGGCTGCGCGACACTACCCCCAACGTGAGCAGTCTCGACAACATGCAGGATTTCTATACCCACGTCCGCAATGGTACGCAGCTTTTTTATGGCGTGATAGATGCCACCATCACCCGCAACGAAGCCTGGCATTTTGGGCGTTTGGGGCGGTTTTTGGAGCGGGCCGACAAAACCTCGCGCTTTTTGGACGTGTCGTATTTTACACTGCTGCCCGATGCTGACATCACCGGCAGCACCCTCGAACTGATGATTTGGACGGCCGTACTCAAATCGGTCAGTGCCTATAACATGTACCGTCAGCAGTACCAAACCCCTACGCCTCAGCATATTGTGGAATTTTTGATATTGGACAAACTTTTTCCGCGCTCCATGTCGCACTGTATTCGCCAGGCCGAGTTATCTTTGTACGAAATTTCGGGAACGCCCATCACCGCAGGTTTTAGCAATTATGCCGAAAAAATGATGGGGAAACTGTACTCCGAAATCGAATTTACCGACGTGGATGACATCTACAAAATAGGATTACACCAGTATTTAGACCAGTTTCAAACCAAAGCCAACGGGGTCGGAAAGGCCATTTTTGAGACCTATTTTGACCTCAAACCCGTCCAAGAGGCGTTTCAATTTCAACAGCAGTAACCATGACGTATTGTTTGGGCATCAAAACAGCCTCGGGGTTGGTGGCTATCGCCGATACTCGCCTGACCTCGGGGACCGAAGTAACCACCAACAAAAAAATCTCTATCCATCAATTAGAGAACCATTCGCTTTTTATTATGACCTCTGGCTTGCGCTCCGTGCGCGACAAAGCCGTGACCTATTTCAGAGAAGTCATCGAAGACCACGACCGTACTTTCAATAAACTCTACAAAGCGGTCAATGCTTTTGGGGAGCAGGTACGGCGCGTAGCCCGCGAGGACAAGGAAGCCCTCAAAGAGGCTGGATTGTCTTTCAATCTGTACGCCATTGTAGGTGGCCAACTCGAAGACGACGACGAGCATAAACTTTACCTGCTCTATCCCGAAGGCAATTGGGTGGAAGTAGGAGAGACCTCACCTTTTTTTATCATTGGCAACTCTAATTATGGTAAGCCACTGCTTTTCAGGAGTTTAAAATACGAGTCTTCTATGGGTGACGCCCTCAAAGTGGGCTTTTTGTCTTTCGACTCCACGCGCGTGAGTGCCAGCGACGTGGACTACCCGATTGACGTGGTGATGTACGAGCGCGATAGTTTTCAGATGATAGAGCATCGCTACCAAAAAGACGATTTGGCGCACCTGTCGTTGCAGTGGAGTATGCTGCTCCAAAACTCCGTCAAACGCCTGCCCAACGATTGGATGGATTCGATTTTGGAAAAACTCCAACACGAAAAGGTTTGATTTTGAGGCTTTTGCTACCATGAACTTACACGTCAGTCACAAACTCTCCTACCAGTATTCGGAAGCGATTTTGCTCGAGCCGCACACCATTTATTTGCACCCCAAAGCCCACGCACATCAGCAAGTCAAAGGCTTTTCGATGCAGATTTTGCCAACGCCGAGTATGTTGGTACACAACTTAGACGTGGAGGGCAATCACCAGCATTTGGCGTATTTCAACGCACCTACTGACCGTTTGGAGGTGGCTGTCGAAATGGAGATTTCCTCCCAAGATTTCAACGTGTTTGGGTTTGTGTTGTTTCCGTTCGACACGGCCAAAATCCCCTTTCATTACCCAGAATTGAAGAAAAAGTACGTACAAGCGTACCTTATTCGTGAGGGTGTCACTACCTACGTGGAGCAGTATGCCCGCCAAACGGCGGCTTCGGCACGCTGGCAAACCGTGCCATTTTTGACTACGCTTTGCCAAAATATCTATGAAAATTTTGTGTACGTGCGGCGTGAAGAAGGCGCACCGCTGCAGCCCGAAGTGACCCTCATCGAGAAGTGTGGTTCGTGCCGAGATTTTGCGCAGTTGTTCGTGGCTTGTTGTCGCAGTATCGGCATCGCGGCGCGGTTTGTGAGTGGCTATTTGTACGGCAACCCGCTCCAAGCCCACGACCTGCACGCTTGGGCCGAAGTCTATTTGCCAGGGGCAGGTTGGCGCGGCTTTGACCCCACCGAGGGCAAGGCCATTGTCAACAACCACATTTACCTCGCCAGTAGTGCCGACCCCGCGCTCATCGCGCCCGTGTCGGGTACTTTTCGTGGCAAAGCCCGCTCGACGTTGGCCGCGGAAGTCAATATAAGCCCCCGAACCCCAGAGGGGGGCATCCCGTGAACCGACCCCCGTTTTCCCTGTTCCGTTTCTCCTTGTTCCTTTTTCCGTTCCTCCTTTTTCCGTTCCTCCTTGTTCCGTTCCTCCTTGTTCCGTCATATATGCTCAAAACTACCGTTAAAGTCAGTCATATCACCAACCTCTCCGATGCGCGCTATTGTGCGGGTATGGGAGTGGAAATGTTGGGGTTCTCAATCGAAGAAAATAGTGTCAACTACGTCGAAATCAAGCGGTTTCAAGAGATTCGGTCGTGGGTGGCGGGGGTACAAATCGTAGCCGAAACCGACACAAGCGAAGGCGATGACCTTTTGGAAAAACTTCAACAGTACCAACCCGACGCCATTCAAGTGAGCAATGCCGCCCTGCTTCCGTGGCTCAAAACCGAAACCGACAAGCCGCTCATTCTTAGACTCGAAGCTGACCAAGACACCGACACCATAGCGCAGCTCATGGAGTCGTGCCAAAGTTATGTTTCGTACTTTTTGTTAGAATCAAGCAGCGATGCCGCCTTTGAGGGCGATTGGCCTCATTTTTTGGGTGTTTTGGCGGCTCGCTTTCCCATCTTGCTGGGTTTTGGACTCAATGAATCAGTGGTTAATTTGATTACCGATATGCTACCACAAGTAGGCATCGCTCTCCGAGGCAGCGACGAAATCCGCCCTGGCTACAAAGAGTTTGGGGAGTTGATGGATTTGCTGGAGTTGTTGGAAGAAGATTGATTACTTCTCAGGCAAATGCACCTCGGCCATCATACAGCGGGCCGAGCCGCCGCCGTTGCCCTCTATCATCGAAAGGTCGAAGTGATGAAGCGCGGCGTAATCGTCGAGTTCGTCTTTTTGCTTATGGGTCAGTGACTCAAACGCCGCCGTGGACATCACGAGCAGTTTTTCGCCGCGTTTGTTGTTGGTAAGCAGCATGTTACCCGCAAAATGATTCATCTGGTCGAGTGTGATTTCGATGACTTGCTTGCCCGTTTGGACGAGTTCGTCGCGCACCGTGAGGCGTTGGTCGGGGTCTTTGATGGCCTGGAGGCATACCACCGCAAACGAATCGCCAATGCACATCACGACGTTGGTGTGATAAACGGCTCGGTCGCTTGCGTCAAACGCATCAAATTTTACGATTCGGTAGCCCATTGCTTCCCCAAAAGCATCTAATACTTCTTCGTGGGTGCGGGGAGAAAGACAAGCATAAGCCACCTTGTAGCGGCGGTCGAGTACCATGCTGCCCGTGCCTTCCAAAAACTTATTTTGGGCTTCAAAGTGCGTCAAATCAATGATTTGCTCAACGTGAAAGTGGTTTTTGAGGTCTTCGATGATGTCCATGCGCCGCTCCAACCGCCGATTGGGGGCTTGCATCGGATACAGCACTATTTTGCCGCTTTGGTGAAAAGACACCCAATTGTTAGGGAAAATCGAATCGGGCGTGTAAGGCTCGGTTGTATCGTCATAAACCATTATATCAACCCCCGCCGCTTTGAGCTGCGAGGTCATGTTTTCAAACTCCCGCAAAGCATCCTCTTGGGCGATGTCTTTGGTTTGGGCAGCATGTTTGATGTCCTGAAAAGCGTTGCTTTCGGCAGTTTGTTCGTTGAAACCAAATCGCACAGGCCGAATCATCAAGATGTGCGAGGTGGACTGGGGTTGCATTTTGTATGACATAGGTCCAAAAATTAAGCAGCAAATAGTTGGGCAATTTCAAAGCTACCGCGCTTTCGTCGTTAGTTGTTTTGACAAATTTACGAATGTTTATGATTTTTCAAAAACCATCGCGCAAGATAGGCAGACTCATGCAGTGCGAGCCACCGCGCGCACGCGAAAGTTCGGCAGAAGGGAGCATGATGAAGGTGTCGGTAAGGGTATCGGGCGAAGAAACGCCCGCCTCAAACTCATCGAGCAAGTCTTTGGTCCGAATCGTCCTAAAGCCCGCCTCCCGAAAAGCGTCGAGGGTTTTGTCGTTGCGGTCGTAGCCTATCACCACGCCATCTTTGAGGGCGAGGAGGTTGCAGGAGTCGGTCCACTGTTCACGCGCCCCAAACGGAAACTCATTGTTGCCCGAATACACAAACTTCACTGGTTCGGTACAGCCCAAGTCGTCGCGGCTGATGCTTTCGAGCAGGTCTTCTAAGTTTTCAAAAGTTTTGGTTTGGTCGGTACCACGCACAAACTGCATGATTTGAAGGCGATTGGGGTCTTCTTTGGGTGCGAAAAAGTGGAGTACATCTTGCTTTTTGGCCTCGTCGCCCTGCCGTGCTATGGCACCAAGCAGCACCCACATATTGCGTTTTACTTGCGTAAAAACCGTGTCAATGTGCATATAATCGCGTTTTTTGGGGATTTTGACTACGGTGATTTTATCCACTATTCCGCGCCCAAACAATATTTTCATCACTTGGTGGGCGGCATAGAGAGTAGTGCGCTCGCTGCATCCAATCATCAAGTGGCGCGGGGCTACCATCATCACGTCGCCGCCTTCGAGGGTAGAGCGGTGATAGTCGCTACGGAGTTCGTCGTCGGTGAGCAAAAAATGGTGCTGATTATCAGGTATCTCGATGATGTTTTCGCGTGATTGCTCAAATATCGGGTGGTGGAAAAATATGTATTGCGTAAGCAGTGATTCGCGGGTACGGGCCGATTTGGCGGGTTTGTTGAGTAGTACGTGGTTGTTGATGACAATGCCTATATCGCGCGTGAAGATGAAATTGGGCAGTGGCGCAAAAAGCATCTTGCGGTCGGGGAGCGAACCAGAGATGAGGATTTTGGCCAATTCGATGGCATCATATTCGGCCAAAAGGTGCTGGGTACGAAACGAACACCGCTCTACTGCACAAATCGAAGCGATGAGTTTGGTACGAATATGGGTATCTTCCAAGATTTCTGCCAAAAGTTTCTGAATATCAATGACTTTGTCAGAATTGAAATAATCGGTATGGTCGGGTTTGTAGAAATTGCGCGAGGTATCAGCATCAATCGCGTTGAGTTTGCCTTTGATTTTGTCGGGGTCGAGGAAGTAGAGCAGCGTTTTGACGTAGTAGTCGTACTCGTCGCGGCGCATGGTATCTAAGTGTACGATGTCTTCAAACAACCAGTCTTGGGCTTTGGACGGAACGACCTTGCCCAGTCCACGGTCGGGACTGTGTATCAATAAACGGCGGAGCCTGCCTACTTCGGTAGAAACGTAGAGTTGGTTTTGGGGTAGCATAAAATTTGATTTTTGGCAATTTGCTATTTTGACACAAATACTTTAATTTTTGTGTCAAAAATATTTTTTATTGACTGATTTTAAGTTAATATAAAATTTTAATGAACAATAATTGGTTAAAATGATTTTCAAAAATATCGCTCATTTCCAATAATCATACTGCGCGTAGCGGGCTGATTCGGAGGCTACATCGGCCCCAAGGAGCTTGCTCACCACGTAGTACGACATATCAATTCCCGCCGACACACCCGCCGACAGAATGATACGGCCATTGTCCACGTAGCGCACGTTTTCGATGACTTCGATGTGGGGCGAGATAGCCCTAAGGCCGTCGAGTGCCATGAAGTGCGTCGTGGCTTTTTGGTGTTCGAGCAAGCCCGCATTGCCCAAAATCAACGCCCCTGTACAGACCGAAAGCACCAATTCTGCCGTGTTGTTGTGCTTCCGAACCCAATCTAACACCACAGGGTTATGCATTTCTTTACGACTTCCAAACGGTTGACCATCAGTCGTGTAGCCGCCACCGCCAGGAATAAGGAGGATGTCGGGTGGGGGACAGTTGTCCAACAAAAAATCGGGAATAATCGTCAGGCCATTGCGGGCCATGACGGGCGATTTTTCGGCCACGGTATATACCTCAAAAGGTTTGGGCGCACTACCACGCAAGCCCGAAACGCTAAATACCTCATACGGTCCCGCAAAATCGAGTACCTCCACGGCATCAAACAGAAAAATAGCAACGTTACGTGTCATGTTCTTTTAGTTTTTAGGTTTGTGGTTGGGAAGTTTACCGTTTTAGGTTTGGAAGTTTGAATTAGATTGCCTGTTACTGACTGCCTTGCTGCTGACTCTCCTCCCCACCGTAATCAGCACCACGCCTGTAAGAACGACTGTCGAGGCAACGAGCGCGCGTGAAGTGAGGGTTTCGCCGATAAAAATCCACCCCAAAATCATCGCTACGATGGGATTGACGTAGGCGTATGTGGCTGTAAGCGAGGGCGGTGCGTGGTGAAGCAGCCACACGTAAGCCGAATAGCCCACAAAAGAACCAATAAATATCAGATAACCAAGCGAAAGGTACGTTTTGAGCGTCATTTGGGACAGCGTGGCGAGGGCGTTGGGTTCTGCCAAAAAGCTCATCAACAGCGAAAAAAGCCCACCCGCCAACATCTGAATAGCAGTAGTTTGGGCCTGTGAAGGCATATCCAAGTAAGGCGATTGAATAGACCCCCACGCCCACGTAACCGACCCCAGTAATATCAAAAAAGCGGGCCAAAGCGGTACTTCACGCTGACTGACGGCTTCGAGCGGATTGAGCAAAATGTACATCCCCACCAATCCAATCGCCAGTCCAGTGATGGTGAGCCAAGAGGGTTTTTGTTTGCCAAAAAACAGGTAATCAATCGTGACCATCCAGCCAGGCAGCGTGGCTACCATGAGCGCTACCAATCCCGTGGGCATAAATCGGATGGCGTAGGCCACGGCGCAGTTGCCTATACCGCTCAACAAAACCCCCACCCACGCCGCCGAAAGCCACTGTTTGAGCGTAGGGTTGCCCTTGCGTTGGAGCAGTGTAAATCCAAACAAAACAACGCCCCCAATCAAAAAACGGAGGGCGTTGTTGAGCAGTGGTGGGATGACTTCGATGGCGTACTTGACTCCTAAAAAAGTAGAACCCCAAATGATATAAACGGCCAGTAGATTGGCCCAAAGTGTAAGGCGTGAATACGAGTGCATGGCGCAAAATTACCAAATCGTGCGCCAAAGTTACTTATTGTTGGCGCACTAATTTCTCGTACTCCCGCTCTACCGCCGATTTGCCGTTGTAAAAGTACGTGCCAATGAAGTGCGACGCGAGACCAATTCCCCAACCCAGCGTGGTCCAAATGGGCCACGGATAGCGGGTGCCGTGCTGTGTATATAAGCCCAAGCCCCACAAAGACCAAAGGAGGCAATTGACCAACAAATAGACGTAGAGGTGGCTTTTGAAAGCGGCACGTTTTTTAGCGATTTTCCAAAGTTCGGGATTGCGTTGTGTTTCCATGTTTTTACGGTTTAGTGGTGTTGAACATGGTACAAAAATAAAATGCGGTTAGGCGATATCCAACCGCATTCTGACGAATCCCCCTTTGGAGGGAGTAAACCGAAACTATTGCGGTATGAACTATCGAATCACAAAGTTGCCACTTCCGATTTGGAAACCTTCGGCGTACAACTCTACGCTGTACTTGCCCGAGCGTAATTTTTGAGGGTTGTCATAAACCATCTCTACCATTTGATTGCTGTTTTGATAAGCTACGCGGTTTTTAGTTGTAAACAGCATATCTTGACCTTTCCACGAAAACTTACCCGAACCCGTGGCTTCGTCTGACAAAACAGCCCCTTCGGGGTCGAGTACGCGCACGATGATTTCTTTCTCCTCTTGCGCCGTCAATGGATTGGAAGGAAGTGTAAAGAGTACTTTGAGCTTGTCCACTCGCTTGGCGCGGTAGCGGTCGTCTTCTTTTACTTTGCCTTTGGGCGTAACGGCCAAGACTTTCAAGTTTTCGGCTTTGAGCGCAGCCCCAATCGCGACTTTGTCGGAGAGTTCGCGGTTTTTGGCAACGTAAGTCACCACCGAATCGGAGAGTTGCTGCTTGGTTTTGGTCAATTCCTCGCGCTCGGTTTTAAGTGTCCCTACCTCAGAGGAGAGGGTTTGATTGGAAGCCAGCAGCACGCCATTTTCTTCTTTCAACTTGGCAATTTCGACATCTTTGGTGGCCAAAAATGACTCATATTCCTTGATTTTGGTTTCGTATTTGGCCATTTCAAACTTATTGCCTTTGCGCAAAGCCACCTTATCGGCCTCCAAACGACTTTTCACTTTGAGGAGTTCAGTGAGGTCGCCGCCGAGTTTTTCTACTTCGGCGATTTTTTCATCCAACGCCCGCGAAACCGAATCCAATTTTGTTTGCGTAAATGCCAGTTCCTTTAATTTTGTTTGCGTAAATGCCAGTTCCTTTGCTTTTGCCACAATCGTCAATTCTTTGCCCTCCGTTTGTTTCTTTTGGTCGAAATACAAGAAACCCAATGCGCCCGTTGCCAATGTCATAATGACCAAACCTACCCAAGCGAATACGCCTTTGTTTTGCTGATTGTTGTTGTCCATAGTTGTAATTTGTTAAAAAAGTGAAAAATTGAAATTGAAAAAAGGGGTAAAGATTGTTTCGATTTTATGGGTTATTTTGATTCGTTTACTGTATTGACTTTGTGGGATTTGGTTGATTTTGGGCAAAATAATAGCACGTCAGACCAGTGGCCTGTTCACACGTTAGGTGAGTACGTTGGAGTTTGGTTTGGACTAACGAAGCGCCGAAGCGCAGAAGGTCAGGAAGAAAATTCCGAAGGGGTTGGTTGGGGTAATTCTGTGCTAATAACGGGCAAGGGGAAAGCGTATTGTGCCTAAAAAGTGAATATTTTTTCCTCGCCCTGTCAAAATGATGTTTCAAAGTTTTTATTTTACTTTACAACGGTAATTCAAAACAACGTAAAATGTCCAACGACCAAATCATCGAAACCCTCGAACTAACCGCCAAATTGATGGAACTTCA
>JALOLW010000534.1 GCA_025455795.1 Spirosomataceae bacterium | reverse complement strand
TGTTGAAAACTTTTAAAGTGATTTCCGGACTACAACGTTACGTTTGAATAGTCTAGCGTCGGAGAAAAGTGTTCCAACATATTTTAAATAATCGCATTGCTACGGATTGATAGCTGAAATCGCGAGTCCAAATCCTTTAAACTTTGCCAGCTGTCAAGATGTCGTACGGGGCTGTACCGAAGGGTTCGTCCACTTCTAGGCGCATAGACTTTTAGTTTTATTCAGTTACCGTTTGCTAGAAACAACGTCAATTGCTCGTCCACCGGCACAAAACACAGTGTGTTGTCTTTCCGACTCAGCCGCCCAGGGTTAAATAAATAGTACGATTTTTTCATGTTAGTCTTCTCCTACCCAACAAAAGTCAAAATAACTACACGATTTACACTTGCTGATGGGAAGCTTGGGCGGGCAGTTTTCATTCTCCAAAATAGCCACCGCCTTCTCTATCCACTCTTCCACTTTGGCCTCCTCTTCGCTGTCGAGCGTTACCCGTTCAGTTTGGCGCAGCTTGGGATACTCAATGATGCCGTGGCTGGCCTCAACGCCGTTTTTGCGGAGCAAATACAAATAAAACTGCACCTGCGCCACGTGCGCCCACTCCTTCGCTGCCGATTTTTTGGTTTCGTAAACCACCCCATTTTTGGCATCAAAAAAATCAATCTTAGCCGTCAAAACCACATTATCCATACTTCCCCTCTCATTATAAAGGAGAGGGGCTGGGGGTGTGGCTGTTTCTCCCCTCTCCACTTGGAGAGGGGCAGGGGGTGAGGTTCTTCGCCAGGGTGAGGTTACCTCCACCTCTTGATTTTTGTCGGCCCGCTGCGGATAGCTCTCCTCCCCTATCAGCTTGCCCTCGGCCACCACCTCGCTCGTATGCTCCATGCGGATAGCGTGGTAGTGCAGCCACATTTTGCGGTGGCACAAGTGCAGGTAATTGATGAGGGTAGCGTTGATGGTCATAACAATACGGGTAAAACATCTTGCAAAAAGGCATTCAGTGATAAAACCGTAATATTTTCTTCTACTTTATACCTTTCGTTGCTTTTGGCTATTACAAAACCTTGTTGAGCCTTTGTATCAGTCATTGTTATCCTAAATCCTTTGCTAATCTGAGGTGCTGAACTCATCTTGATTTCTATGGCGGCTTTCACCGTGTCATTGTGCGCAATAAGCAAATCGCACTCCGCCCCTTGTTGGGTTCTATAAAAATAGGCTTGTCCGCTCATCAGTTTATTTTGCATGGTTTCTATGATTTGCTCAATCACAAAACCCTCCCAAGATGCCCCCACTTGTGGGTCATCAAAGAGGTCTTTTGCTTGGACAATGTCCTTGAAAGTATGTAAAATCCCACTATCTCTCAAATAAATTTTGGGCGACTTCACCAAGCGTTTTGAGATATTGACAAAGTACGGGGGCAGGCGGCGGACCAAAAATGCGCCTTCCAATACATCCAAATACCGATTGATGGTGGAGTGCGTTAGCCCCATGGAGCGACCCATACTTTCGGCATTCCATAAATTACCATGTACACTCGCCAACATTCGCCAAAAACGCTCAATCGTCTTTGGTTCAGCACTTAGCCCCAACGAAGCCAAATCTTTTTCAATATATGTTTTGACAAAACTTTTCCGCCAAATCATGCTGGCTCGCTCAGAGTTGGCCAAATAAGCAAGCGGAAAACCACCTCGGTGCCAAAGTTTCATTTCGTTGTCGTTTCCCACTTCATGGAGCGTAAAAGAGGGCAATTCGATATACCCAATTCTACCCGCCAACGAATCGGCACTTTTTTTGATCAAAGCAGGCGAGGCCGAACCCAAAATAACAAACCGCCCCGCTCTTCTATCCGCATCAATAATACCCCGAAGTTCGGTCATTAGTTGGGGCATTTGCTGGATTTCATCCAAAACAATGAGTTTATCTTGGTGATTTTGCAAATACAGCACAGGGTCAGCCAATTTCTGACGGTCAGCCGCCGACTCCAAATCAAGGTAATGAATAGGCTGTTTTTTTGCCAAACTTTTAGCCAACGTAGTTTTACCAATTTGGCGAGGACCAATGATACCCACCACAGGAAAAATCGTTAGGTATTCGGCTAACAATGGTTCTATATTTCTTGCAATATCCATGAAATTTGCGAATTAAATTTTCAATTTTCATGGTAAAATTACAAAAAAACCTATATATTACAAACCATTGCATTGAGCGTCATCGGTTCAAGAAAAACGTTTTAAACTCCTCCATTTCAGTGCATATCGCCCGAAAAAAGCTTACCTACTGTCGGTTCGGAGAGCGCCACCACCACATTATTGGCACCAGAAGATAGGCGATTGGGGTATTTCATGGGGGGAGATTTTTAAAATTAAATCAGCAAGCTATTTCAGTCCGTAGCGTACATAATCTTCTTCCAAATAAACTTTGCCTCCCTCATCTACCAAACACAAGTAAAGATGATACCCTCCGCCCGAAGTCTGCATTTCGCCCCAATCTTCAATAAAATAGGCTAAATAAGGCCGGGCTGTCGTTACAGTAGGTAGAATAAAAGTATTTTGGTGGTTTTTTCATAGGATTTGGTTGATGACAAATACTAATTTAATCTCTTCAAGTGCGTATAGTTTTTGGATGTATCTTCAGTTTTAACAGGAATTTGTAAAAGAACTTGTTGGCGTTTT
>JALOLW010000533.1 GCA_025455795.1 Spirosomataceae bacterium | reverse complement strand
TGCCGACTTGCGCAAAACATCGCCTTTGGCCGCCCCTGCCGCCGATGATTTGAACTACGCCGGCAATGTGACCCGATGGATTCGGTTTGGCAACACCCTTAAACTCCGCCTGTACCTGCACATCGCCAATGCTCCTGGCGCAGATTTGGCCGCTATTCGTAGTTTTGTAAGCAGTACCCCCGCCACAGAATTTATGACGGCCTCAAGCGACGATTTTGTGATGCAGTATCAAACCACCGCTAACCGTCAAAACCCTCGTCATCAGTACATTATCAGTCGTACCGATGATATTTGTACCAGTTCGACCATTATCAATCTGATGAACGAAAAGGCCGACCCTCGCAGACCATTTTACTTTACCCCTGCCCCGTTTAGCCCCGCCAATGTCGCCACGCCTCCGACGGGCAAAACGGGTTATGTGGGCTTACGCAATGGCACCAGCAACGGCGGTTTGACCAACAACCTCTCTCGCCTGCATACCTACGTGCGCGGGGCCATGACTACCACCGCCCTGCCCGCTGGACCAACGCTGCGCGTGGGTGATTTGGCCTACAACGGCAACGCCCCCGTGCGGATGTTTACTTTTGCCGAGTACAATTTTATCAGGGCGGAGTTGGCATTGCGCTACGGCGTGGCGGGTGACGCAGACAAATTTTTCAGAGACGGTATCACGGCCTCGCTGAACACCGTGGGCGTTTCGGCGGCCAATGCAACCGCGTATCTCAACTCAGTAGGCCCTCTCGGAACGGGCGATGCGGCCTTGAAAAAACTCATCGAGGAAAAATACGTGGGCAATTTTATGATACCCATTGAGCCGTGGAACGACTGGCGACGCACGGGCTATCCGCTGTTGCAGTTGTTACCCGCCAATGTCAATCCCGGCAACGGTGGCAAAGTACCCCGTTCTCTCCCCTACCCTCAACAAGAAACCGACGCCAACCCCAACATGAAGGCGCGGCAAAATTTGAACGAAAATCCTGTATTTTGGGATACCCGCACGACGGGACAGCAGTAAGGTGATTGGTGATTTGAACCGCGAGGACGCCAAGACGCAAGGTTTTTCTTTGCGCCTTGGCGTCTTCGCGGTTGAAAATAGATGCAAAAAAATCCCGTTTTAAGGGTGATGCGTGACTTTTGGTTTTTGGCGTATTTCAGCCTGTTATTTTAAACAGCCAAAAACATGAACATCAAGACCCTTATTCTCGCACTGTTTACCCTGTGCTGGTGTCAACGTAGTTTTGCCGACCAGCAATCAAAAGACAAAGAAGTCCACGGCCTACACCTTGCCCACGGCCTCAAATCCGCCCGAATCCCGTTTGAAACGTATGGAAATCTGATTGTTGTCCCCGTTCTAATCAACAAGAGCGACACTTTACAGTTTGTATTGGACACGGGGGTTTCGACAACTATCTTGACTGACACGGCCATAGCGCGAAAACTTGGCCTAAAATCGGTCCGAAAAATGAAAATAGACGGTGTGGGGGCAGGAAAATCCATCGTGGCCGATATTACGATTGGGAGCACGATTCAGATGGGGGCTATGAGGTCTCTGTACCACAATATCGTCGTGATGCCCAACCAAGCCCTCAACCTATCTGAGTACATCGGTACGCCCATTCACGGGATTTTTGGGTACGAAATATTCAGTAAATTTGTCGTGACGCTGGATTTTCGCAAAAAAGTATTGATTCTGCAAAGGCCCGAAAAATACCAATACCACCCTAAAAATGGGGATAAATTTCCGATTGTGGTCGAAAAATACAGGCCACATTTGGAGGGGGTGAGCATTGTAGCCAACAACCAAGAAAAGAAAATCAAAGTGGTGCTGGATACGGGGGCGGGTCACGCGCTGATGTTCAATTCTTCGAGTGAAAGCACGATTGCCCCACCACCCAATGCCCTCTATACCCAATTAGGCGTGGGTTTGGCGGGGGTCATCAATGGACACATTGGACGGGTACCCAAAGTCCGGATAGGCAAATACGAACTGCAAGATGTTCTCGCCACTTTTCCCGACAGTGTGGCATTTGGGGCAAAGGTGCAGCAAAATGAACTGCGGCGGGATGCCAATTTGGGCGGGGAGTTTTTGCGCCGGTTTAGAGTCACTTTCAACTACGAAGAAGGCTACATCGTTCTTAAACCCGACAAAAAACTCTTTGATGATGCTTTCGACCACGACATGAGTGGCATAGACTTGGTAGCGCAAGGCGACGGCTACCATCGGTTTTTTATCCAACACATCACCCTCGGCTCTCCTGCCTACAAAGCGGGCCTGAAAGAAGGCGACCAAATCTTGGCCATCAATGGTGTTTCGACCGAGGAAATCAACATGGGCTATCTCAAACAGCTATTTCAGACCAAAGAAGGAAAATCTTTCAAGGTCAAAATCAGGAGAGAAAACAAAATCCTAACCGCCAATCTGACGCTGCAAAGAATGATTTAGGTACTTATTTCAGGAGTTCATATCAACTTATCTTTGGCGGCTTTTTTGAGGGCTTCGGTTTTGTTGGTTACGTGGAGTTTTTGGTAGATATTGCGGATGTGCGTTTTGACCGTTTCCACGCTGATAAATAGCTCCTCTCCTATCGAAAAATACGTCCGCCCCTTGGCCAACAACGTCAGCACGTCGGTTTCGCGCTCAGAAAGCGGGCTATGAAGGTTGCGTTGAAAAGATT
>JALOLW010000532.1 GCA_025455795.1 Spirosomataceae bacterium | reverse complement strand
ATCGTGTTTCAAATTAAACCCCAATATCGCACGCATTTCTTTCTTTATTTTTTCTTGCTGTACAACGCTCGATTATTCGAATATTTCTTTTTTATTTACGAATTTAATTATTTACATCGAAATCTGACACTTACAAAAATGCCTAAATGAGCATGCATCATTAAAATTGAGTTGCCAATCAAAATATATAGCATCCATGGGTGGAATCTGGACATGCGATGGTTGTCTCTGGGTAATACATAATAGTTATATTGCCATGCTCGTTGTAATACTTTTCATTATCAGGCGGGTTGCGCATGACAAGAAATTACTCTGCGAAGAGAACCATCAAGCAGAAAAAACCATCTATGCTAACCGCTCGAAATAAGCTCCGCTTTCTGGGAGGAGAGATGACAGCCAGCAGGGTGACATTCTTGCAACATTGTGTGCAGATCAAATATGCATGGTTCCAAAAACGCTCTAATAGCGTTTTTGGCATGGTTCAATAAGTTGAAGATTTAGATAGAATATCATCATTGGATCAGTTCATAGCATAAACTATAGATGTTTAGACACTAGACAGAAACAAATTGACAAGATAAGAGGCATCATTGGTACCGTTCAGCAGGTCTTATTGACTCATTCTTGCAGGAAAGCCTGATCATTACCACCAAGAAACAGAGGCACGGCGAATGTCTTCTGCATCATTGATGCTCTTTGCGGAGCAAATCATTGACGGTTTTGACGGGGTTGAACGTGATGAGCGGTACTTCCACAAACACCGTGTTCCAGTTGGACATGGAGCCGTTCCAAAGCCCCGGTAGTTCTTGGGCTTTGAGGTCTTTGCCGTCTTTTGATTTTTGGGTGATGAAGCCCGTCATCGGGTCGCGGTAGGCCATGAGGTCAAACTTTTTGCCTTTGTAGCCGCGCAGTGAGCAAATCAAATCCACGGGATTGAAGTGCGTGGCTTCGTCGAAAATCGCCTTTTGGGCGGGATTCTGCAAGTCTATTTGCGCCGACTCCACCACTTGTAGCGACACCGTGCCGTCTGGATTGGTCGCCCAAAAAGGCCCACCACCCGGCTCACCTACGTTTTTGACCATGCCGCACACCCGCACAGGGCGGTCAAGTTTTTGACTAAAATACACCCGCTTCTGCTCGCCTGTCCACTCGCCAAAAGTCGTAGGTGGAAGCGTACAAAGTGTCTCACGGAAAAAAGCGTCGAGTTCGTTGAGCAACGATACCGAAACCTCTCTTTGCTCCAACTTCGCTTGGTATTCAAATATTTGGGTGCGATAATGAAGCAGCAACGCCGCCAACGCTTTCTTGTAATTGACCGTCGTTTCTTTGAGGCTATCGGGTACTACATTGTCAATATTTTTGATAAAAACCACGTCACCATCTTGGTCGTTGAGATTGGCGAGTAGCGCGCCGTGTCCAGCGGGGCGGAAAAGCAGGCTTCCGTCGGCATTCCGGAAAGGCGTATTGTCCATATTGACCGAAATGGTATCGGTTGCGGGCTTTTGTTCCGAAAAACTCACCTTGTAAGTGACGCCATACTTTTCTTCGTATTGCTTTTTGGCCGTGTCAATCAACGCCTCAAATCGGCTTCGATGCTCGGGCGATACCGTAAAATGAAGTCTTACTTTTCCGTTGGCGTTGGCATAGAGGGCACCTTCTACCAAATGCTCTTCCACGGGCGTGCGCGCCGTGGTGTCGTATCGGTGAAACTTCAACAGACCCTTGGGCAAATTGCCGTAGTCTAAGCCTTTGGTACTCAGCAAGAAGTCAGCAATTTTCTGAAACTCTCCCGCTGCTATGGCCGTTTCGATGTTTTCCCCTGCCTGCGTCATGGCCTTTTGTAAATCGTTAAAAAAAGCAAAGTCGCGCAGCCGGTCGCCAAATTCTGCCGTGGATTTGTCGGACTTGCCTTCGTCTTTGAACGCAAACAACGCCTTGAACATCCGAGTCGCTGCCCCCGAAGCAGGAACAAACTTCAACAACGACACTTGGTCGCTTTGGGCGTTGAATTCGGCCACCAAACGTTCCAATTGCTCTTCTTCAATCCGTACCATGCCATCTCCAATAGTAGCGGCTTTAAGAACCCTTAAAAACGGGAATCCATTTCTGAAATACTCAATTTGTTGGTCAATTACCGCAAGGCTTATGCCTTGTTTATCAATCTGTTGGAGGTCGTTTTCTGAAAACATAGCCATATGGTTGATTTGGGTTGATGGGTGAAAATGGGTTTGAAAGTATGAAAATTTTGGCAACCTAATAACCGTTTGATAAAAAAAAGACTGAATATTGGTTTTTCATTGTACTTTTGTGGTCGAAAATTATTTACTCCATCTGCTTTGGTGATTCAATAGCCTCTTTTATGTCCAAAAAAGTAGTCATAGTGCCTTGTGCGATTCTCGAAAAAGACGGTAGGATTTTTGCCGCCCAACGCAGCGCGTCTATGTCACTACCTCTCAAATGGGAGTTTCCAGGGGGCAAAGTAGATGAAGGCGAGACCGAAGAAGAAGCTCTCGAACGTGAAATCATGGAGGAGCTTTCAATCGAAATCGAAATCGGGCGGCGAATGGAACCCGTTTTCAAAGAAGACGCTCACCGCGTTATCTGCTTGGTACCCTACCTGTGCCGCATGGCCAGTTCTCCCATTGTTTTGATGGAACACGCCCAATACAAGTGGGTAT
>JALOLW010000104.1 GCA_025455795.1 Spirosomataceae bacterium | reverse complement strand
CATTATTTTGACTTTAAAAATCAACCGCTGTTTCTCTGATGATTTGCTTCTGCAAATTACCAAAAAAACAGCGGCTTAAAAAAGATAGTTTGTTACTGTGTCTTTGTTACCACGCCGCCTTTACGGCTATCTACTTCTACGGTGTATTTGTCGGCTTTGCCGCGTACAATCCAGCGTACTTTGACGGCGTTGGGGCTGCTCCCCCCAAAAACCAACCCAAAGCCGCCACCTCCGCCGCCGCCGCCCGCTGCCGTGCCGCCGATGTTGGGTACTTCGATGGTCTGAGGGTTGCGTTTTTGCTCGCGTGTGATGCCCAAATCTTCGTTGTCCACAATCATCCCGGCCAATACTTGGGCGTTTTTGAGGGTGATGTAGTCGGGACGCTCGATTTTGAAACGCAAATCGTGGGCCGAGTGGGTCGGAATCGCGCGTTGGTTTTGAATGACCGCCGTTACTTCAGTGAGGCCGTTGGCCAATGCCTTAGAGCGAATGTCTATGATTTCGAGTTTGGGCATTTGATAGGCATGAAGTAGCGTAAAGGCCATGTTGCGGTGGCCTTCTTCTTCGAGCATAAAGCCGGGCGTGTTGCGGATGTAGTTGCGCTTCACCCCACCTACCTCAATGTCGCCGTACTGTGGGTGCTTCACGGGTTTCCATTTGGCGTAGCCATCGCCCATCAAAAGATACTTGTCAAAATCGTCGAAATCGGTGTTTTGGTTGCGGTTTTCGTTGGAAGTTTTGTTGTAAAGTCGGTAAGGCGTATTGATTTCGTTGGAAAACATAAACACCCCGCGCCCTAAGCCCAACCAGTCTATTTCGCCGCCATAAACGGTGTAGAGGTCTTTCCAAAGCACAAAATAACGATAGCCGGGAATCATTTTTTCGCCGATTTTACCGATGTAATCATACACGGCAATGTCTTGCTGTGGTACATAGCCAGCATCTTCTTCTGCCCCTGGCGGACGCAACAGCATCCCGCCCGTGTTGTGATAACTCTGCGCGCCTGCGATGTTGGGGTGAGCATAGATAAATTTCTTGACGTTTTGGGTTTCGGGCAACGTGCCGGGGAAGTACAACGCACCGTTTTGGACGTAGTCAGGCTGCCATCCCCATCCCCAGTCGCGGTTGGGGTCGTAAGCCCCGAGGTTGTCTTCGTTGACGAGGCCGTCGCCGTCGTTGTCAAAACCCTCCTGACCGAGGATTTCGTACTCGCCTTTCTCGTCGGGTTTGGCTGGAATCAAGCGATTTGGGAAATCGGGGTCAATCTTGTAGCGACCCGTGGGCGACTTGCGACGCATCTGCGTGATGCTGCCGTCGCCGTCCAAATCATCGTAGCCGTCTTCGTCCACTGAGCCATCGCCGTCGTCGTCAATCGGCATCATGCCTGAGCGTGAAGAACTTGTGGTATTGGCTTTGTAAATAAAGTTTTCGTGCGAATCGGGGTTGATAGAAGGCGCAATGTAAAAAGTGCGGTCTTTGAGGAGTTCGGTGATGTACTCCATTTTGCCAAAACTCTCGGCCAAATACCAAGCGGTGTACATCGCAAACTGCGTGCCTTGTAGCTCGTTGGCGTGGATGTTGCCATCAATCCAAAAGGCAGGTTTTTGGTCTGGTTTGCCCGTTTTGAAGTCCGTAACGGTCAAAACGTACATCTCACGGCCTAAATATGACTTGCCGATTGATTCGTATTTGACCAAATCAGGGTAGGCTTTGGCGAGTTCTTGGATGAGTTTGAAGTAGCCCGCAAAGTCCATGTAATAGTTCCAACTCCATTTGACTTTGGGGTTGGCGGGAGAACCCACCGCCCGCATCCCCGTGAGGTCAGGGTCCACGGTCTGCGCCGACGCGCCTCCGATGGTCAATGCGCCAATGAGTAATGATGGGGCCGCCCATGCGGTGAAAGAGTGAATGATTTTTTTCATCTTGATATAAGTGGCAAGCCACAGTTAATCGTTATTGGTTATTAAATTGAGTTTTTCGGGTGCGCGTTGCAAACGCACACCATCTATCTCAGCGTCACTTCTACGGCTTTGGTACCTGCGGTGGGGCAGCCTGCTTCGAGGGTGAGTTTGCCCGCCCCCGACACCAGCCAACTGTACTCCACCGATTCGTCGGCAGCGAGCGAAGGGCGGAGGTTGAGACGCTTGCCCGACACGATACTTTGCCCCGTGCCGAGTTTGAGTTCAACTTTGACTTTTTGCACAAACTTGATGCGGTCGCCTATTTCGGCGTAGGTGGGTAGCAAGCCTTTGTTTACCACCGTGGCCGTAATGCGCGACAAACCATTGCCAAGCGATTCGTTTTTGAGATTGACCACTTGTATATCAGGCATTTGCTGGCTCAATGCACTCAAAAACTGTACGTGTTTGGTCACGTTGGGTTCGAGATAACTGAGCGGGGGATTCAACTTGGCAAAAGGCGCGATACCGCCTACTTCCACTTTTTGATTCGGGAAATCGGGGTGTTGAACAGGTTTCCAATCCACAAAAACACCCGTCAGTTTTTCTTTATCAGCCCATTTCAAAAAGCGAATGTCGTCGTCGGTGGTGCTGGGGGTAGTTGCTGCAGTGCTTGCCCCTGCGCCCATCATGCCACCGGGGCGGCCACCCGTGGGTGCGCCCGACGCAGGTGCGCTTGCGGGGGCAGTAGGCGAAGTAGAAGGTGCGGCGGCAGTACGGCGGGTCGTATCTTTGGGTGCTTCGACTTTGGGTACCCACCAGCCGGGCGTAGTAAAACTAAACTTACCCGCGTGGAAATAAGCCGTTTGGGCAAAATTGGCGCGGGTTTGGGGCATGGTAGGGGCGTCTTTGAGGCCCGTGCGGTTGTTGTAAAGTTTGGATACTTGGTCCATCACTTTGGCATCTTTGGCGAGCGGCCCCGTCAATATGCGACGGGCAACTTTGGCAGGGTCAAAGCGCGGGGCTTCGCTGAGGTTGTTGTGGGGGCCAAAAGTCAGCACCGCAAAGATGTTGGGCGACTGAAACACAAAACGCATCAACGCTTGTACTTCGGGGGCTTCGGCGGCGTACTCGCCACTGCCCGTGGTGAAGATTTGGTAGTCAAAGGTAAAATTTTTGTCGGGATAGATACCGCCCGCACCGTCTTCGTTGAAGCTACCATCTTGGTCATTGTCAGTACCTTCGGTGAGGTAGAGGTACTTTCCGCTTTCGTTTTTGGTGGGGTCGGCTTTGGTCATTACGCGGGCATCGTCTTTGCTCGTTACGTAGCTGCCCGTGGGGTCTTCTACGCGCAGCATCGTGATGAGGCCGTCGCCGTTGAGGTCTTCGGCGGGGTCTTCGTCGGTGCGTCCGTCGCGGTCTTCGTCAGTTTTGAGGTCGTTGCCCGCGCGTTCATAGCGGAGTTTGGTGGTGTACTGCTCTTGCGCGTCAGGATTGACGCTCACCACAAAATAGTAGGTTTTGGCGGCGAGGAGCTTGGCTACGCTGTCGGTAGTGGCAGCGGCGAGCATTTTCTCAGCCGTTTGGACGGCCATTTCAGAGCCTGCCAAATGCGTGCCTTCGATGCCTGCCACGACCAAAATCGCGGGTTTTTTGGCCGCATCGCCTTTGCCTACGGTGAGCAGCCACAAATCGCGGCCACCCGCGCTTTTGCCAATAGACTTCACCGAGGCCAAGTCGGGGTATTTGGTGGTGAGGGCTTTGAGCCGAGTGGTCTGTTGGGCGTGATTGTTGTAGGTGTTTTGCGCCCAAAGTGTGGAGGTGAGCATCCACAAAAAGACACTGCCTCGTTTGAGTAGTTTGTAAATCATAGAAATAGGTTTTTAGTCCTCTGTCCTTTTATTTGTTTTCATGTATTGAAAAAGAAAATGAAACAGGGATGATTTTGCAGGGCAAGTTAGTACGAGAAACTTTACCATGAACGAAATATGATGAAAACAAGCGATGAATGACTGATTTATTGAGAGATAACGGAGTATTTACCAAAAAACTGTTTCCTTTGCCATCTTGCTCACGATAATTCTGACTGCCACTTTTATTCATTCCACAGATGCTTTTTGCCCCGCCTGACCCGTCGCTTTCCAAAACTTCTTACCTCAAAGGGTTGCAATGCGAAAAACAGTTGTATCTCTACAAGCACCACTACGACCTGCGCGACCCGCTCACGGCGTTGGAAAAAGCAAAGTTTCAGGGAGGGCATGATTTTGAAGACCGCTACCGCAGCGAGTATTTTCCCAACGCCTTTGACGTTGAAAAAATGGGCAAGGGCAAACGCAACGCTTATCCTACCCTCACCCGCTACGCCCTCGAGCAAGGCTACGAAGCGGTCTTGGAGGCGACCTTTGTGTTTGAGGGCGTATTGGTGATGAACGACGTTCTTGTGCGCGAGAGCGATACTTACCAACTTCAAGAAATCAAGAACAGTAGCCATCTCAAAAACACCCACATCCAAGACGCGGCTTTGCAGTATTTTGTGACACAGGGAGCGTTAAAAAAAGACCTACACGTCAAAATTGTGCTGCCTGACGGTAGTACCGCGTACCAAATTCACGACGTTACGCCCCAAGTTCAAGCCCTGCAAGAAGACATCAAAATCAATGTGGCCAAGTTCAGAAAACTATTGGGCAGCGGTCAAATTCCCGACGTGCCGATAGGCGCACACTGCGACACGCCCTACAAATGCAGTTTTTGGGGGTATTGTCGAAAGTGAACACTAACCGCGACACTTCGGGATTTCGTCCAATTTCGCTAACTTGCCGCGCTTTTCAAAAAACAGCAAACCACTATGCCACAGTTTGATTTTTTGGTCATTGGGTCGGGGATTGCGGGCCTTAGCTACGCTACCAAATTGGCGCGGCACTTCGAGGCCCTCCAGCAACCCGTTTCTATCGCCGTGATTACGAAAGTGCAGGCCGACGAAACCAACACTAAATACGCCCAGGGCGGTATCGCGGCGGTGTGGGCTGAAGAGGACTCTTTTGAAAAACACATTGAAGATACCATGGTGGCAGGCGGTGGTATCAGCAAGCGGTCGGTCGTCGAAATCGTGGTCAAAGAAGCTCCCGAGCGTATCATGGAGTTGATATCGTACGGAACGCGCTTCGACAAAGAAGACGATGGTGACTACGACCTCGCCAAAGAAGGCGGCCACTCCGACCACCGAATCCTGCACTTCAAAGATGCCACGGGTGCCGAAATTGAACGCGCGCTTTTGGAAGAAGTCAAACGCCACGCTTCGATTCAGATATTTACGCACTATTTTGCCGTGGATTTGATTACCCAACACCACCTCGGCGAAACGGTCTATCGCTACCGCGACGACATCAAGTGCTTTGGAGCATACATACTTGATACACAGACGGGTAAGGTTGAAAAGTTTTTGGCCAAAACCACCATGCTCGCCACGGGGGGAATTGGCAATATTTACCAAAACACCACCAATCCACGCATCGCTACGGGCGACGGCATCGCTATGGCCTACCGCGCCAAAGGCATCTGCGACAACATGGAGTTTATTCAGTTTCACCCCACGGCACTCTATCAGCCTGGCAAAAAACCCAACTTCTTGATTTCGGAAGCGGTACGGGGTTTTGGGGGGATTTTGCGCAACAAAAAAGGCGAGACTTTTATGGAACACTACGACGACCGCCTTTCGCTCGCCCCGCGCGACATCGTGGCCCGTTCTATAGACTCCGAAATGAAAAAATACGGCGACGAACACGTCTATATTGATGTCACTCACTGCGATTACGAGAAGTTTATTGAGCATTTTCCCAACATCACCAAATACTGCGCCGACAACCTCGGCATTGATATTCGCAAAGACTACATTCCTGTCGTACCGGCACAGCATTATATGTGCGGGGGCGTAAAAGTGGATGAGTTTGGACAAACCAACATCCACTTCCTGTACGCCACGGGCGAATGTTCGGCCACGGGGCTGCACGGGGCCAATCGTCTGGCTTCCAACTCATTGCTGGAGGCGGTCGTGTTTGCCCATCGTGCCTTTCACAAAACCATCGAACATTTATCGGAAGCCTTTGTCCCCGACAACGTACCCGACTGGAACGATGATGCCACCACCCACCCCGAAGAAGCGATTTTGGTCACCGAAATGACGCGCGAGTTGGAATCCATCATGTCCAATTACGTCGGGATTGTCCGTACCAATCGCCGTTTGAAACGCGCCCTCGACCGCTTGGAGTTGATTCACCAAGAACACGAAGATTTGTACCGTCAGTCGAAGGTATCGGTGCCGATTATGGAGTTGCGCAACATGATTACGTGTTCGTACCTGATTCTCAAAATGGCCATGGCCCGCCGCGAAAACGTAGGGCTTCATTTCAATTTAGATTTAGTCAAAAAGTAAGAAAAACGTTCTATCAGAGCCTCAGTGTTGGAAATATGGTTTTATGAGAATTTTTTTGACCGCCGATGTGGTGATTACACAGAGAACCACAGAGATAAAAAGGAGAACCGCAGAGGACTGTTAGCATTTTGACCTCTGTGAACCTCCGTGCAAAACTCTGTGAATCTCTGTGGAATAAAAATTGTCGAGTAATTGAAAATATCAGCAAATACAGAGGCACTTTGAAACATTAAATAGTCCGTAAAATATGCTCAATTATTTCAACAAACCCCTGCTCAAAATTCCGCTCGCTTTTGGCGCGTTGGCGGGCGTTATCTGTTTTGTTTTTTTTGTGATTATCCAACAACTCGGCAAGTTCTCTGGCACAAGTCGTATGCTGGATGTAGGTTTTTTTGTGATTTTGATTGCGGCGGCTTGCTGGTACTATCGCAAGCACGCGGGTCAGGGCTACATGCACGTTTGGGAAGGTATCACCGTGGGTTATGTGGTGTGGCTGACGGGCGCGTTGTTGTGCGGTTATCTCACTTATTTCTATTTTTTGGCTTCCCCTGCCGCTCTTCAAAACTACAAAGACGTGACCCGCAGCTCCATCATGGCCAACCAAGCCGATGCCATCAAAACGTGGGGGAAAGAGGTTTTTGAAGAAAAAATTGCCCAAATTGGGCAGTTGGAGGCATCCAGTTTTATTTTTGATGAATTTCGATTCACGGTATTACTCGTCGTGATTCCTATATTGGTCATTGCGGTATTTTTTCGTAAACAATATTCTGAATCATAATGCCCAAAATCGTACAAATCGCCAAAGCCAAAGCCGAGTTGAGCAAGCCTCAAAAAGACTTTAATCGGCTCATCAAAAAAATCGAAAAACTCGAACAAGAAATCACCGATTTTCGGGAAGGTCTTACCAGACTCCAACAAAAGATAGGGGTTGATTTAGAGCCTATCAGAAAAGAATACTATGAACAACGTGCGGAGCTGGTGCGTTGTTTTGACAGGGCTTACGAGACTGGAGGCTTCAAAAAAACAGAGCTCAAAAAATTGGCGCACCTCATTGTGGAGATTGGCTACGACACCATCGAAAACGGCGGTATCGAAGACATCATTCCGATTTATGACAAATACAACGAAGAAAGCTACGCCGAAGAATCTGAGCAAGCCAACGAGATGGTGGCCGAGCAGATGAAAGACATCATGTCCATGTTTGGGATTGAGATGGACGACGACATGGACTTCAAAGACCCCGAGAAATTTCAGCAACAAATGGCCCAAAAAATGGCCGAACAGCAAGAACAGCAGGCCGAACAGCAACGCCAAGCCGAAGAACGCCGCGCCAAACGCCCCAAAACCCAAAAACAACTCGAGCGGGAGCAAAAGAAAGAACTCGAAGCCCGCAACGTCACGAAGTCCGTCCGCTCGATTTACATGGATTTGGTCAAAGCCTTCCACCCCGACCGCGAATCTGACCCCAACGAGCGCGAGCGCAAAACCCAAATCATGCAGCGCGTGACCGAAGCCTACGAAAAAAACGACTTGTTGGCACTGCTCCGTTTGCAGTTGGAGTTTGAGCGGATAGACCAAGACCATATCGAAAACTTGGCCGAAGACCACCTCAAAAACTACAACAAACTCCTGCGCGACCAAACCCGCGAACTCGAAGAAGAACTCGGATTGCTCCAATCGCAAGCAGCGATGATGAGCGGTCAGCCTCCTTACATGGTAAGTTCGATTTATAGTCTTCAATACGCCCTCGAACAAGACATCAAACAATTCAAGCGCATCGCCAAAAACATCAAGCAAGACCTCCAATCTTTTGCCAGTTACGACGTGTTGAAGGCGTATCTCAAAAGCTACAAAATCCCCAAACCTGAAAAGGAACTAAGTATTTTTGATATGATGTTTAGGAATTGAGTACTTTTGCAAAAAATTGATTCATCAAAAAACGAATAAGCACCATGAAGAAAGTAATTTTTAGCGCGTTGTTAGGCGTTTTTGCCGTAGCGGCACAGGCCCAAGACGGATATTTTGGCGAAAAAATCAACGACAATAATGCCGTAGCCGCCGCTGAACTGCCCGCCAAAATGGGCAAACAAGAAAAAATGACCGCCAAAGTAGCGGGTACGGTAGAGTCGGTATGCCAAGCCAAAGGCTGCTGGATGAAGGTAGTCACTGCCGATGGTCAGACCATGCGCGTGACGTTCAAAGACTACGGCTTTTTTGTCCCCAAAGACATCGCTGGCAAAACAGTGGTATTTGAAGGCGAAGCCAAAATGAAAACTACTTCGGTAGCCGAGTTGAAGCACTACGCCGAAGACGCTGGCAAATCAAAAGAAGAGATTGCCAAAATCACTCAACCCAAGCACGAACTGACATTCGTAGCCGATGGCGTGATTGTTAAAAAATGACGTAACTACTTGCTCTAAACGCTGGCAGCGGCCTACACAGCCCTGTCAGCGTTTTTTGTTTGTGTGGCTGGTAGCCACGAAATAGTACGCACAAGCAAAATGCTCGTGCCAGCAGAGTCACAACTCACTCATTCACAATTCACTAAATAAACACATGACCACAGAACAGTTGAAAGACTTGAAAGCCCGCGTTTCGGCTTTGAGGGGGTATCTTTGACTACGATACCAAGAAAGAACGACTTACCGAATTAGAACAAATCCAGAGTCAGCCTGAGTTTTGGAACGACAACACCAAAGCCGAGCAGACCATGAAAGAAGTCCGCGCCCTCAAAGGCTGGACCGAAGGTTACGAATCCGTAGAACGGCACGTCGGTGACTTAGAAACCCTCCAAGAGTTTTTGGAAATGGGCGAAGCCACCGAAACCGAAGTAGAGGCCGAGTACAAGGCGGCGTTGGTGGCGTTGGAAGAAGTTGAGTTGAAAAAAATGCTTTCCAACGAAGAAGACCAACTCAACGCCGTCGTCGAAATCAACTCGGGTGCGGGCGGTACCGAAAGCCAAGATTGGGCCGAAATGCTCTACCGAATGTACGTGCGCTGGGCCGAAAAACACGGTTACAAAGTCACCCAAATAGACTACCAAGAAGGCGACGGCGCGGGCATCAAGTCGGCAGCGATACAGATAGACGGTCCGCAGGCGTATGGCTATTTGCAGTCCGAAAACGGTGTGCATCGTTTGGTGCGTATCTCACCTTTTGACTCCAACGCCCGTCGGCACACCTCATTTGCGTCGGTCTATGCCTATCCGCTCATTGACGACACCATCGAAATCGAAGTCAATCCTGCTGATATTGAGTGGGATACGTACCGTTCGGGTGGCGCGGGTGGCCAAAACGTAAACAAGGTAGAAACGGCTGTGCGGGTGCGTCACCGACCGTCGGGCCTGATGATTGAGTGCCAACAAGAGCGCAGTCAGCACCTCAACCGCGACTTGGCTTTGCGGCTTTTGAAATCGAAACTGTACCAAATCGAAATCGAAAAGCGCAACGCGGCGCGGGCTGAGGTAGAAGCCTCCAAAAAGAAAATCGAGTGGGGGTCACAAATCCGCAACTACGTGATGCACCCGTATAAGCTCGTCAAAGATGTCCGCACAGGTATCGAAACTTCCGACGTGCAAGGCGTCATGGACGGCGACTTGGATGAGTTTATTAAGGCGTATTTGATGATGCAATAATTTTAAAAAATAATGACCGCCGAACAACTAAAAACCCTCGAAGACCGCCTTTGGGAAGCGGCCAATAACCTACGTCAAGGCGCGGGAGTCAAAGCATCTGAATATGCTACACCTATTTTGGGCTTGATTTTTTTACGTTTTGCCTCCATCAAATTCAAAAAACTGCTGCCTGCTATTGAGCAAGAATATGAAGCAACCAAAGACAGCCGACGCGCCCGCGAAATC